>VGPP01000004.1 GCA_016882585.1 Cyanobacteria bacterium M_surface_7_m2_037 | reverse complement strand
TGGCGACGGGCCAGGCTCGCCACCATGGCCAACGAAGGCGAAGGACCCTGCGTGAGATCGGCGCCAGGCTCCGGGATCGGCTCGGCAAAGGCGGCAAAGCGATCCACCGCATAGGGGGCATTCCACACCTCGGGCAGCATCAGCAACCGCGGCCGCACGCCTGCGGGAGCGTCAAGCACAGCCCGCTCCAGCCAGGCCTCGGCCTGGCGGCGATTCAGACCTGGATCCTCCGTGGCACAGAGCTGCACCAGAGCAACAGGCAACGCCGACGCAACGGTGGTCATGGCCGTTCTTCCAAGAGGTCCTTCAGGTATGTGGAAAGCCGAAAGGATGGCTCCTGCAGGTAGACGATGTCGGCAATACGCCAACCCTCCGCCGGCGTTTGCTGGAACCGATAAAGCAACTGCTGATCCGGTTCCGCCGTGCGCCCCCGCAGCCCTGCCTGCACAGCCACCCGAAGCGTGAGAACGCCCTGCTGATCGAAACGACACTCCCGCAATGCCGCCCCAATGGTGGTCACCTGGGTGCCACTGAAGGGATCGAAATCCACAAACCGCCCATCCGCGGGAGTGAGGGCATAGGCCCGCTCCAGCAGCGCAAACAGCTGCGGCGTGAAGCGTTCACGCTGGCTGGCGATCGCCATCGGCCCTGGCCTCTCCTGCCGCGCAAGCTGCCAGCGGTAGAGCGCATCCACCTGGGCTCGCACGGCCGCCGGACACTCCAGCCCCTCATCCACGCGCAACGGCACCATGATCCGATTGCCGTTCTGCGCATGGGTGAACACGGCATTGCCCTGCACCAGCACCTCCCGCTGCCACAGGCCACCCAGGGAATCCCGCAGGGTGGAGCGAGGCACGCCCTCACGCACGAGCGTGTAGGTCATCGCCAGACCATCGCTCCATTCGATCGTGAGGCTGCCATCCGCATGGTGCTGATCCCGGCAGCCCATGGCCTGATCGTTGAACCAGCAGGTTTTCCAGGGTTCGGCGATCACCTGAGCGGGCGTAGCGATAAACAATGCACCCAGGGTGGGTGCCACCATCCTTGAGAGCTGAGTCCGTTGCCTTGAGCTTTTCACCGCTCGGTCGATCGCTGATCAAGCCTGGCTTTGAGCTCTTCAATCTCTCGGCGTAACTCCTCCTGAGAAGCCTCGCCTCGAGTCATCACCGTTTTCCCATCATCGTCGTAAGCGCGCAAACCTCGAAACATCAAGCCTCCGCCAGCAGCGATCATCACCACATACACCGCCAACTGCCAGAGGCTGGTTGGCATGAACGACATTCTCAAGCTGTTCAGCACGCCCACCAGCAAGGCTGATAACGATGCCCAAATCAGCAGGTTGGCCCAACGCCTGTTGTAGCCAGCAAATAGCAAGCAGACCCCGATGCCCAAGGGCAACATCAACAACCCCATACCCGGTGTCCCCCAGGGCATAGCCCAACCGCCGCGGCTCCAATAACCCATCCCTGTGGATCTCCCAAAAACCCACTCAGAGCGGACCATCACCTGATTGGCCAAGAGGAATCCCCCTGCGCCAAAGAGGCATCCACCCACCAAAAACTGAAGGAAGTCACCCACAGCGTCACGGCGTGCCATCAGTCACGGCTCAATCTCACCTCAGGCTGCACCACGCCAGAGGTGCCGGCCACCCATAGTGAGCAGGTGAGCGCCGCCGCCCGTGAAAGAAATCAGCCTGCTTGAACTGGTCCTTCGTGCTGCGGGGAAAGTCGCAGCGGTGTCGGGCGTGATTGGGCTGCTGGTGTGGCTCACCTGGGTGATGCTCGATTTCAAGAGCATGCAGTCGGGCTTCACCCTGCCCTACTGAGCTTCCTGCTCGAGCTGCTGATGCTCCTGCCAGGCACGCTGGAGATCGATGCGGGTGATCCGGTAGCCCAAACGGCGTGCCGCCAGGATCAGCTCCTTGCGCGAACGGCAGTGCTTGAGCGCACGCTGCATGGCGGCGTCGGCCTCGGCATCGCAGACCAGCCGCTCCAGCTCAGACCAGCTCATGGGAAGCAACCCCTGGGCCTCTCACCATGCCAAGCCCGAGCGGTGTGCGCCAGGTTCCGCAGAACACACAAGCCGAAAGCGGGCATGAAGAAGGGGGCGTGGTGTACGCCCCCTTGCCCCTGAAGACCTGATTGAACAAGCGGTCTCGTCGGGTCTGCTCTTGTTCTAGATCCCGCCATTCAAGGGATGCATGGGCACAAATGCTCAGCCTTCGAACGGCAGCGACGAGTGGTGCAACACGATCCGGATCGTGCCATCGGGCTCCTTCATGAACGCCCAGGTCTTATCCACGGTGGTGGTTTTGCCGGCCGCATCCTTGAAGCTCACGTTGCCCATGGTGTTGGCGTAGCTGCCGTTGAGCTGAATCACCTGGTTGGTGACCTCGCAGGAGCGCCAGGGCTTGATGGCAAAGCCTTTGTCGTTCGGGAAGGCAGGATCACCACCCACGAAATAGGCCAGAGCCCCAGCACGGGTAGCCCGGAAGGTTTGCGATCCAGAGGCGAGGGTGGGCTTGAACGCCACAGGCCCGAATTGATAGGCGTAGCCCTGATCGATCACGGCCTCCGCTGTGGCCTTGGCCTTGCTGAAGCCTCCACTGGCATAGGCGGCACTGATCTTCAACAGACCCTGGCACCAGCCTTTCTGGGCAGCGATCACCTCAGCCTGCGTGATGTTGCCGTTGAGCACCTGCACCGTGGGGGCGGCCTGAGCCTGGAGGCTGAGGCCCAGGCCAAGAGCAGAAGCCTGGAGAAAACGGGAGCGGAACACGGCAGTGCCAGCGCATTCCCCACACCCTGGGCAGGCCAAGCCTGCGGGACAACCCGAGCGCAAAACACCGTTGCATCAGTACATTTGCACTGCTGCAACCAGTGGATGGACGAGCCTCGTTTTCTGGCCGTGCGCGTGGGCGACCTCGTGGCCGTGCGCCGCACCCCGGATTGGTGGGTGGGGCAGGTGATCCACGCCGAGGGCGGAGCACGCTGCAACGCCAACTCGCTGTTTCAGATCGCCTGCATCGACTCGGGCGTGATCCGCACCGTGAATGCCGATGCCGTGATCGACATCCTCTGCCCGCGCGATCAGCAGAGCTCAGGAACGCTCGAGCCGGCGCACAATCACAGCCATCAGGCCGAGCGAACCGGCCAGTGCGATCAGGAGGGCAATCGTCATGGAGCGGTCCGGCAACGGCGCCGATTCTGACCCCTTGCTGTTCGTGTATGGCAGCCTCAAGCGCGGCATGGCCAACCACCAAGAGCTGCAAGGGGCCAGCGCACTGGGCAACGCACGCCTGCAAGGCCTCGCTCTCTATGACCTGGGCCCCTTCCCGATGGCGATTGCCTGCAGCGAGCCGGGGTGCGCCATCGAAGGCGAGCTCTACCGGGTGAGTGCGGCGCTGCTGGAGCAGCTCGATCGCTTTGAGGGAGCACCACGCCTCTACCAACGCGAACGTCACCGCCTCAGCAGCGGTGAGGCGATCTGGGTGTATGTGGGGCGGGCACGGCAGGTGCGCCATGTGAAACGCCTGGGCTCCGGGTGCTGGCAGGGGCCAGCGGCAGGCTTCAGGCGAGGGGGAGCGCCACCAGCCAACGCCCTGCCGCCGCCAGCAGCAGCGCCAGAGCCGAAGCCCCCAACCAGGTCTGCCGCGAGCGGGCCAGCTGACGGCGCAGCAGCACCACCGCCCAGCTGAGCCCCAGCACCACAGCAGCGCTCTGGCAAAACGCGATCACATGGGGATCCGCGCTCCAGACCGGGGCGGCAAGCAGACCCGACACCGGCAGCAGCGTGCCGGCTTCAGCCATCCCGATCGGCAGATGGCGCGCCAGCAGCAGCGCCCAGATCAAGGGCAACAACCCATAGAGGGTTCGGATCAGCCGTGCCTGGGAGAACCAGATCCGGGCCGCAAGAAACAGCGCCGAGGGCACAGCCAGCGCCAGGGTTGCCGCTGCCAAGCGCGGCAGCCATGGCCCCTCCACCAGGCTCACCGGCGCCAGCGCACTCCAGCCCAGCAAGCGCTGCCAGTGGTGCAGGCACACATCGCCGGCCAGCACCAGCACCAGAGCCGGCTCGCCGGGGGGCAGGGTCATCTCCCGCTGGATATCGGCCGCCGGAGGTCGCAAGGCGAGCTGCACCGAGCGATGCGGACAGGCCTGGGCGCAGGTGAGGCAGAGCACGCAGTTGCGGTTGTCGGCCAGGTGGGCCGGATGGGTGCCGAGCGGGCAACCGGCGGTGGCCAGGCCTTCGCCATCGGCGGGACCACCCTTGAAGCAGGCGTAGGTGCTGCAGCTACCGCTGCAGGTGCCCACCTGGGCCCGCAGTTCGGTGATGGCGAGCTTGGCAAACAAGCCATTCATGCCGCCCACCGGGCAGAGGTAGCGGCACCAGAAGCGCTTCTCAAAGCGCAGCGAACCGATCACGGCGCCGGCGGTGATCAGCAGCAACAGGCAACTGCTCAGCCAGGCGGTGTTCTGCAGGTTGCAGAGCTCCTCCCACAGCAGGATCAGCGCAAAGCCAGCCGCGAGCAGCGGTGAGGCCCAGCGATCGCTATCGCCCCGGGGCCAGCGCTGCGGCTGAAAGCCCAGGCGCCGCGCCAGCCGCTGGCTGATCTCCCCCCACACCATGAACGGGCAGAAGGAACACCAGAGGCGCCCCACCAGCGGGAACCCCAGCAGGATCAACGGCCACCACCAGGCCCAGAACAGATTGAGGGCGCCGTTGTGCAGGCGGTCCTGCGGACCGAGCCACAGCCACAGGTTCACCAGCACAAACAGCCAGCTCACCAGGCCGAACAGCAACCCGTTCCAGAGCCATGGCGCCCGCATCCACTCCCTGAGCTGAGGCTTCCAGCGCCAGATGTCGAAGCGCAGGCGCTGTTGGCGCGGAGCGGTCCAGAACACGTCGTCGGGCAGCACAGCGGACCAGTCCTGCCCCTGGCGGCGCACCTGCTGCAGGGCGCGATAGATCAGCACCTCCAGCTCCCGCAGGTTGTTGGGGAAGTCGTAGCTCTGCAGCCGCTTCACCACCGCCTCCGGCACCTGCGGTGGCGTGGGCCAGCCCAACTTGCGGCTGCGTTGGCGCACGCCATAGCGGAGCCATTCACCGAGGTCCTGGCGGCGTACGCGCAGCGGCGGCACCCGGATCAACGTGCAGCAGCCATCCAGCGCCGGCAGGCTGCTCTCCGCCGTGAAGAACAGGCGGCCCGCAAACGTGTGCGTCACACCGCCCGCGCACCATTGCCCGCTGCGCGCCAGCTCCAGCAGCTGCTCCTTGAGCGGATCAGGCACTTGATCGATCTTGTCGATCAGCAGCGAACCCGCACCCACCAGCTCCAGCAAGGGCGGCTCCGCGCCATCGGATCCCGCACCGAACACCTCGCTGCCATCGGCCTTCAGCAACGCGCCATCGAGCCGCAGCATCAACTGCTGCCGTTGCGCCGAGCCGTAGTGAATCAGCGCAGCGAGGTTGTCTTTCTCAAGGCCCGGTTCACCGCTGATCAGCACCGGCCGGCGCTGCGGATCCTGGGCCGCAAGCCGCACGGCATCGCGCAGGCTGCGGGCATAACGGCTGCTGCCCACCACGCCGCGGCGTGGCTGAGGAACCAGCAGCGGAGCCAGGCGCAACAGCTCAGCGTTGGGCGAGGGCACGGGCGATCAAGCACCAACACCACTGTGATGCCATGGAGGTGCTTCGGCCACGGCCACAGCTCCAGCCACGCAGCCCGATACTGAGCAGCCCGCTTCCCCACGCTCGCTCCAATGGCCCTCACCCTCTATGGCGGCGCCCGCAGCAGGGCCTCTATGCCCCGCTGGTACATGGAGGAGCGGGGCATTCCCTACACCTGGCAGCTGCTCGACATGGAAGCCGGCGAGCACCGGCAAGAGGGGTTCACAGCGATCAACCCCTTCGGCAAGGTGCCCGCGCTGGTGGATGAAGATCCGGCCCTTCCCGGCGGCCGCCTGCAGCTGTTTGAAAGCGGCGCGATCCTGCTGTATCTGGCGGAGCGCTACGGCGGCGAATGCCAAACCGCGGCCGAACGCGGCCTGGCGCAGCAGTGGGTGCTGTTCGCCAATGCCACCCTCGCTACGGCGCTGTTTGTGCCCTCCAACCGTGAGCGCGAATTTCCGCGACTGATGGAGGTGCTCGATCGCAAGCTCGGCGAAGGCCCGCTGATGGGCACCACCTGGAGCGTGGCCGACTGCGCTGTGAACGCCTACCTCGCCTACCTGCCGATCTTCTTCCCCCAGATCGATCTCAGCCCCTTCCCTCAGGTGCAGGCCACGATCGCGGCCACCCAGCAGCGGCCGGCGTATCAGCTGGTGATGGGCCAGCGGTGATCAACACCGCACCCGCCAGCGGACACGCCACCTTCACCTGGCAGGGCAGCAGCCTGGAGCTGTTGCCCCAACGGGCCCTCTGGGATGGAGCCACTGGCGCGCTGCTGGTGGCCGATCTGCATCTGGGCAAGGCCGAAAGCTTTCAGGCCAGCGGCATTCCCCTACCCAGCGACGGGGATCTGAGCACGCTCAATCAGCTGCTCGAGCTGGCGGCGCAACGGCAACCGCAGCGGGTGGTGGTGCTGGGTGATCTGATCCACAGCCGCGTGGGGCTCACCGCAGAGCTGCGCGCCAAGATCCGCGCCCTGCCGGAGCTGCTGGGCTGCCCCCTGGAGCTGATCGGCGGCAACCACGACATGGGCAGCTGGCTGGAGGGATTGAGCGCGGGGCCACCCCAGTGCTGCGGCCAGCTATGGCTCAGCCATGAACCCTGCACGCCCAATGAGGCCAACCTGCTCAACGTGGCGGGCCATGTGCACCCGGTGGCGGTGCTGGGCCAGGGGGCCGATCGCCTGCGGCTGCCTTGCTTTGCCTTGCAGCGCCAGGCGCGCCAACTGCTGCTGCCGGCCTTCGGCCACCTCACCGGCGGTTATGCCGTGTCGCCGGAGTATCAACGCTGGGTGATCGCCGAGTCTCAGGTGCTGGCCGTGCCCTAGGGGTTGCTCCGGTGGCGGCCCGTAGATTTGCAGCAACAGGCTGCTGCACCTGGATACCGCTTCCCCGCCACCACCAGCCGCCCAGCCAGCCGCCCGTCGCAAGGACCCGCGACCCCAGTGGCAGCGCAAGCGCTGGCTCACGATCGGCGTGCCACTGGCAGGGCTGGCGTTCCTGGTAGCGATCGCGCCACCACTGCCCGAGGCTCCACCAGCCGCGGAGCTCACGCAACCGGCAGCCAGCGGCGAAGCCTTCCGTTACCTCCCCAACGACGAGGTTTACGCCCTCGACTTCGACCCCCGCAAGGTGCAACTCGACCTGCTGGAAGGCTGGGATCGCGAGCAGGACGCCTTCGACGACAGCGCTGCCCTGGCCTACGTGTCGGGGCCGATGTACGAGCGGCACGTGAATGACAACGGGCAGGAGATCACCGTTCCACTCGGCGACATCAAGCTCGGCGCCCGGGTGTGGCGCGGCCGCAACCGCACCGCCGCACGCCAACGGGCCTTCATCGGCATCCGCCACAACGGCCAGGTGGATTTCGGCTACGGCGAACTCACCCCGGAGCGCGCTGCCCTCTACGACAGCTTCATCGGCGGCCTGCACAGCGTTTACAACGACCTCGAGAGCCCGCCCGCCAGCTACCGCGGCGCCTACAGCATCTCGATGGGGCAACAAATCCGCTACTTCCTGCCCCGCATCCGCATGGTGATGGGGTTGCGTCCCGATGGCCGCCTGGAGGTGCTGATGAGCCGCGACGGGCTCACCCTCGAGCAAACGAAAGACCTCGCCCGCAGACGCGGGCTCAAGGCCGCCTACCTACCCGACCACGCCTCCAAGAGCCGCCTGATCATCCCCGGTGTAAAGGGCTTCACCGAAGACGATGCCAACTGGATCAGCGGCGGTGCCACGAGCTTCGTGCATGTTCCCTATCTGCTGCGGCTGAGCCAGCGAGCCGTGCCGCTGCAGGGCAACCTGATCGACACCATCGCCAGCCGCACCAGCGCCCGCAGCTGCGGCAACCCGCTGCAATGCGGCCAATCGCTGGGAACGCAGATCCTTGATCGGGCCCTCGCTGGCTTCAACCGCCTGATGGAGCAAGGGGTCGAGCCGCTGGCGCGGTTGATCTGGGAGCCGAAGGGTCAGCGCTCGCCCAAGCGTGAAGGCCTGCAATCGCCGCTGCGCGAGCCGCCGATCACCGCCGACCCGATGGCCCTGCGGCTGCTGCAAGACAACGAAGCCGCCGCCACCAGCGAAGACACCGAACCCCTCGCACCCGATCTGCCGCCGCCGCTGCTGCTGCAGGAGGGCATGGAGCTACCGGCGGATCCGGAGGCCACCACGGCGGATCCAGGCCTCGCGCCGGATCAACCCCAAGCTGATGCGCTCAACCCGGGAGTGAACCAGCAGCCCGGCACCCTGCCGCAGGGCGCACCACCGCCGCCGCCGTTGCTGCCGCCTGTGCTGCCTCCGCCACCACTGCCCTAAGCAGCGGCCAGAGCGCGCACCACATCACCGCGGGTGAGCACGCCCACAGGCTTGTTGGCGGCATCCAACACAAACAACCGCTGGGTGCTGCGGTCGTGGAGGAGACGTGCCGCCGCCTGCAGCGACAGATCTCCCGTGCAGTGGTGGGGGTTCTTGCTCATCACCTCACCCACGGTGCTGCCCAGCACCTGGTGCACCTCCTTATCCCAGTTGAGGGGATTGCGGAGATAGATCACCGCATCGAGCAGCATCACGTAGGGACCGGCTTCAAAACCGCTCTCCCGCACCATCAGGTCTTGCTCGGTGAGCTCACCCACCAGCACGCCGGCCTCATCCAGCACCGGCAAACCGCTGACGTGGTGCTCGCTCATCAGCTGCACCGCCTCCTGCAGCGGCGTGGTGGTGGAGACACTGCGCACCGGGGTGGTCATCACTTCGGAAACGCGGCGTTCGACGACCATGGCAGGCTCGGGACTGGCGCCATTGTGACCCGCCATGAACGCAGCCCAGTGCCGCCGCCTGGCGGATGGCCTCACCGTGGGGCGCGCCGCCCTTGGCCTGCCCCTGATCCTGGCGCTGAGCGGCGGATGGAACGGTCTGGCCTGGTGGCTGCTGCTGCTGGGCGGGCTGAGCGATGCCGCGGATGGCTGGCTGGCCCGCCGCGCCGGCGGCGGCTCGGTGTGGGGAGCCCGCCTCGACCCCCTCACCGACAAGATCCTGATCCTGGCGCCGCTGCTCTGGCTGGGAGCGGCCGGCAGCCTGCCGCTGTGGGCGATCTGGCTGCTGTTGGCCCGTGAACTGCTGATCTCCGGCTGGCGCGCCGGCCAGGGCAGCGGCGGTCCCGCCTCCTGGAGCGGCAAGGCCAAAACGATCCTGCAGTTCGCCGCCCTGCTGCTGCTGCTCTGGCCCCAGAACTGGGGGTCCGGCGCGGCCGTCGGGGTGCTCCACAGCTTTGGTTTCTGGCTGTTCTGGCCGTCGCTATTGCTGGCGCTCAGCTCCGCCTGGGGCTACCTGCGCAAGGCCTGATCCGAGGACAGCACAAAGAACCCGTGCTGCACGGATTCCGTGCCAGCATTGGCAAGATGGCCAATCTCACGCTGGTGATCGACGACGCCCTGCTCAAGCGAGCACGGGAGGAAGCCCTGCGATCGAACACCTCCGTGAATGCCCTCGTGCGCGACTTTCTGAATCGCTACGTGGATGAGCGCAGCCGCAGGCTGGAAGCGCTCGCTCACTTTGAAGAGATCGCGAGCAGCTGCGAGAGCTCCAGTGAGGGCCCCTGGGATCGCGCATCGCTGAATGAACGCCATTGATGCGCGTTTTCATCGACACCAACCTCTGGGCCTACCGACTCGATCGACGCGAACCCACCAAGCGTGAACGCATCAAGCAATGGCTGGCTGAGGTGACCGCCGAGCATGAGGTGGTGATCAGCACGCAGGTGTTGATCGAACTGCGATCCGTAGCGAGCCGCAAGCTCAAGCCTGCCCTTTCTCACGAGCAGATCGAGGCGCTGCTGGCAGCTCTGAGCAGGTTTGAGGTGGTGAGCACCGAAGCCAACCTGGTGCTGGATGCCCACACCCTGGCCAGGCAGGAACAGCTGAGCTGGTTCGATGCTCTGATCGTTGAAGCGGCTCTCCGCAGCCGCTGCGACGTTCTGTTCAGCGAAGACTTCAACCACGGGGGTCGAATCGGCCAGCTGCAGCTGATCAACCCCCTCGCGTCTGCTGATCTGTAAGACGTCCGCAGGACCTCAGCCGATCAAGGCCTCATCACCGCTGAAATCAGGGCTGGTGGGCATCTGCTTGACGTAATCGTTGGTGTAGCTGTCCACCAGGGCCTGCTCCACGCTGTAGGTAGGCGTCCAGGCGAGCTCGCGCTGCACGCGGGTCACATCGGTGAGGAAGTGGGCCAGGCGCAGTGGGAAGGCTTTACGCGCTTTCTTGTCGAGCCCAGCGGGATCAAAGCTGCGGATCTCCACCGACGCCGGATCCTTGCCGCAGGCGCGGGCGGCAGCGGCCACCAGCCCGTTGAAGGTGATGCCCTGAACGCTGCTGCAGTTGTAAACCCGGTTGGCGGCGGCATCCACGCCGAGGCTCAGGGCCATGGCGCTGGCCAGATCATTCACGTGGCCCAGCTGGGTGATCGTGCTGCCATCGCCGGGCAGGGGCACCGGACGGCCGTGCACGATCCGATCAAAGAACCAGCTCTCCACAGGGTTGTAGTTGCCCGCACCCACGATGTAAGTGGGGCGGAAGCTGGTGAAGGGGATCTTCTCGGCCGTGAGCCAGGCCTCGGTGTCGAGCTTGCCGCTGTGGCGGCTCTGGGGATCGGTGGGGGAGTCTTCGTTGAGGGGCCAGAGCTCGCTATCGGCGTAGACACCGGCGGAGCTCACGTAGAGGAAGCGGTGACTGGGGGCTCCGGTGCGCTCGATCACGGCGCGGCTGTCGTCGAGGGTCCGGCCGGAGCTATCCACGATCACGTCGAAGCTGCGGCCCTGCAGGGCCGCCAGGCCTTCAGCGGTGCTGCGGTCGCCACAGAGGTGCTCCACTCCGGCGGGCACAGGGTTCTTGCCGCGGGTGAACAGGGTGAGTTCATGGCCCTCGGAGAGCAGCTGCACCACCAGGGGCTTGCCCACGAAGCGGGTGCCGCCCATCACGAGGATCTTCACGCCGGAGCCGATCAAACAGGCGGCCATTCAAAGCCTTGCCGCCCCACACTGGGGATCAACGGGCAGATGGCCGGATGGGACGGTTTCAAGAGGTTCTGCGGGCACTCAACAACCTCAAACTGCTGGCGGCGATCGGGCGCAGCGGCGGCGACCTGAACAACGTGGCTGATCTGGTGGACAGCTTCATCGACAGCCCGCAGATGGCCGACTGCGTGCGCCGCTTCCGGGCCCTCCCCGGCGGGGCGGAGCTGATGGACGGTCGCTACCCGCCGCTTCAACCCGACATCGAACGCCTGGCCCAGCTGCCGGCAGACACCCTCGGGGGCCGCTACGCCCGCCTGATCACCAGCCTGGGCTACGACCCGGAGTTTTTCCGGCCGCGCCCCACCAGCAGCGAAGCCCAGTGGCTCACGCAACGCATCGCCACCACCCACGACATTCACCACGTGGTGTGCGGGTTCGGCACGGCGGCAGCCGGCGAGAGCGGCGTCTTGGCGGTTACAGCCGCCCAGATCGGCTTTCCCGCCTACGTGCTGCTCACCAGTGCCGGGCAGCTGGCCAGCTTCCGCTTTCAGATCGAACGCTTTGAAGCGATCAGCAGCGCCGTGAGCCATGGCCATGCCATCGCCCGGCAGGCGAGCTGTCTGGCGGCGGCCCGCTGGGAAGAGGGCTGGGAGAAACCCGTGAACCAATGGCGCCAGGAGCTGGGCATCAGCGATCCCGCGGATGAAGAGCCCTACGGCCTGGCCGCCCAGCTGCCATGAAGCTGCCCCAACGCTGGACGGCTCAACCCGCCAGCCTCGGCCTCACCCAGGGCTACCGCCACTTCCAGCTGTTGGGGGAGCAGGGCAAAGGAGCCGACCGAGCAGCTCAACTGGAAGCTGTGCTCGATCGCCAGTTCCGGCTGCTGGTGCCCCTGCGCCAGTTGAAGGATCGGGGCCTCTGGCAGCCTGGCTGGCAGTCGTTGCGCCAGCCGGCCGCCATGCAGATCATCCCCGCCATCGACCTGCTCGACGGCCATTGCGTGCGGCTGCACCAGGGCGACTACGACCAGGTGACCCGCTTCAACGACGACCCGGTGGCCCAGGCCCTCGACTGGCAGCGCCAGGGGGCCCAGCGGCTGCACCTGGTGGATCTCGATGGCGCCAAAACCGGCCAGCCGATCAACGATCAGGCCGTGAAGGCCATCACGGCCGCCCTTTCCATTCCGGTGCAGCTGGGCGGCGGCGTGCGCAGCGCCGAGCGCGCCGAAGAGCTGCTGGCCTGCGGCCTCGATCGCGTGATCCTCGGCACCGTGGCGATCGAGAAGCCCGAGCTGGTGAAGGAGCTGGCGGCGCGCCATCCCGGCAAGGTTGTCGTGGGCATCGACGCCAAGGACGGCCTGGTGGCCACCCGCGGCTGGATCGAAACCAGCACGGTGAAAGCCACCGATCTGGCCAAGAGCTTCGAAGGCTGCGGCGTCGCCGCGATCATCAGCACCGACATCGCCACCGACGGCACCCTGGCGGGCCCCAACCTCGAGGCGCTGCGCGCCATGGCTGAGGCCAGCAGCATCCCGGTGATCGCCTCGGGCGGCATCGGCACCCTGGAGGACATCCTTTCTTTGCTGTCGATCGCACCGCTCGGGGTGGAAGGCGTGATCGTGGGCCGCGCCCTCTACGACGGCACCGTGGATCTGGCCGAAGCGCTACAGGCGATTGGCCCGGAACGCTTACAAGACGCACTCACTTCGCCTACGGGTTCTATAACGGGATAAGCCACACACGCCTGTCTTGGCGGCGACATCTCCAACTGACGCAGCAGACCAGGTCGCCGCTGGTGGTCTGGAGGCTGCCATTGGCCGCTGCCGCGACCTGGGGATGCGGCTATCGCGCCAGCGCCGCATGGTGCTGGAGCTGCTCTGGGATGTGAAAGATCACCTCAGCGCCCGCGACATCTTCGAAAAGCTGAATGCCCGGGGCCGCAACATCGGCCACACCTCCGTGTATCAGAACCTCGAAGCGCTGCAGAGCGCCGGCGTGATCGAGTGTCTGGATCGAGCCAGCGGACGGCTGTATGGCTATCGCAGCGACCCCCACAGCCACATCACCTGCCTGAACACAGGCGCCATCCAGGATCTGGATGTGGAATTGCCACCCGATCTGCTCCGCCAGATTGAAGAGCACACCGGCTTCTCGATCGAGAGCTACACCCTGCATCTGAGCGGGCGTCCGCGCTGAGCTGGAAACCGGGTGGAAGCCCGTTAACGTGCGCGCCAGATTGCATCAGCTGGCGCACGTGCCCCAGGCCAAGGCTGCACCCCAACTGCTGATCCTGGCCGAGCCGCTGCTGCGCGAGGGCCTCGTGCGGCTGCTCGAACCAGGCTTCCAAGCAGCCGTGGACCCGGAAGGCCTGAGCGGCAGCGTTCGCCTGGTGATCTGGAGCGCCGCTGGCAACCTGCCTCTGGCCACCCTGCAGCGCGAACTGCACCAGCTGCGGGATCGCTGGCAGCCCGCCCCAGTGCTGCTGCTGGTTCCAGGCGATGGCCACTACAGCAGTGATCAATTGCTGCAACTGCCCTGTGAAGGCCTGCTGCAGCAGGCCGAACCGGCCGAGATCCCCGATGCCGTGAACACGCTGCTGGCCGGTGGACGGGTGGTGGAGCTGCGCCCCCTGGCGGTGGAACAGCCCGAACCGGAAGCGATCGGCCTGGGCCAGTGGCTGCTGCGCTCCGGCCTCAGCCAGATCGACACCGAGCAGCAACGCTGCTACCACTGGCTCCAGCAGGGCTGCGGTGGCCTCACCCGGCTGCTGCTCCACGGACGGCTGCGGGAACTGGCAGCAGCCCGGCGTGTGCTGCTTTGGCTATGGGGGCCGATCAGCATGGCCTTCCCCCAAACAGCCGCCACCAGCCAACCCACCCCCAGGAGCACGGCCATCACCGTGCGCCAGCGCACCGCCGAAGGGGTGTGGCAAGCGATTCAGCTGCGGCTCACCGCCGCGATCGACAGTGGTCTATCGAACAGCAGCGGCCAACTGCTGGCCCTCGATGGGCTCAACCCTGAGCATCGCCGTGATCTGCTGCTGGCCCTACTCAGCCAGCTCGATCTCTTGATCACCCGCCTGCGGCACGAGCAGCTGCGCGGCGAAGACCTGGAGCAACGCTGGTTGCAGCAGCAGCCTGAGCTGCGCCGCCTCTCCCTGCGCAGCATGGCCGGCGAATACGTGCAGTTGCCCCAACAGGGCGGACTGCTGCCGGTGGCCGAAAGCCTCAGCAACGCCAGCGAGCTCAATGCCATCGATCCCGATCTCCCCCTGGCTCTACCGATGCTGTCGGCCCTGGTGCAGGCCCAGCCCCTGCTGGTGGAGGGCCGGCTGTTGGCGCCCGATGAACCGCAGGCCCTGCTGCACCTCGAGCTGCTGATCGGCAACTGGCTGATCCGCAGCGCTGAACTGATCAGCGCCGAAATCCTCAGCTGCTGCAGCACCTGGCCCGAGCTGCGCCGCTATCTGCTCAGACCTGATCTGCTCGCCACCCGCAACCTCGAGCGCCTGCGCAACCAGCTCAACTCCCAGCAGCGCTGGGACAATCTGTTTGAGCGGCCGGTGCAGCTCTACGAAAGCCGTCGGCTGCTCTACGGCATCCAGAACGGTGCGATCACGCCCCAGCTGCTCACCGAACCACGCGACAGCGAACTGCGCCAGCTGAGCTGGAGCCAACAGCTGATCACCCTCAGCCTGGAAGCCCGCGATGCTCTGGCTCCGCAACTGCAGAGCGTCATCCGCCGGCTCGGCGATCTGGTGGTGGTGGTGCTCACCCAGGTGATCGGCCGGGCCATCGGCCTGGTGGGCAAAGGCGTGCTCCAAGGCATGGGCCGCAGCATCAGCCGCAGCTGAGGTTCGAGCGCCTACCGCGCAACCTCGCCAGGGGTCCAACCTCGAAGGTCACAATGGCCTCACCCTCTCCGTCGTCTTGATGCCCGGCCTCCTGGCCCGGTTGCTGAAACCTCTGGCAGCCCTGGTCCTCTCCGCACTGCTGGCCCTGGGCCTGGTTCCGGGTGCGGCGGATGCCGCGCGTGACACCAACAGCTACGACGGCAACATCTACGCCCTCTACGCCGGCAACGGCTCCCTGGTGCCGCCCCGCAGCACCCTTGCCGATGCCATGGCCGAACACCGGCCGATCGTGCTGGGCTACTTCCTCGACGACAGCGCCGCCAGTAAGCAATACGCCGTGGTGTTCAACGAGCTGCAGCGTCTCTGGGGCCGCAACGTGGAGCTGATCCTGCTCTCCACCGACCCCATCCAGAACCGCGAGACCCACGGCCCCACGGATCCAGCCACCTACTGGAAGGGTGTGATCCCGCAGGTGGTGGTGTTCAACACCGAGGGCAAGCCGGTGCTGGATGAGGCCGGCCCGGTGAGCATCGATGCCATCAATGCCGCCCTCACCGAAGTGACAGGCCTCAAGCCCCAGGGCGATGTGAAGCTCAGCCTGAGCCGCGAAGTGAACGAACTGAACAGCGAAATCGTGGCCTCCCGCTGAGGCCCTTCCCCACCGCCGCGCCGATGAGCACCCGCACCGAAACCGACAGCATGGGCGCCATCGCGGTGCCCGCCGCGCACTACTGGGGCGCCCAGACCCAACGCTCGATCACCAACTTCCCCTTCGGCCAGCGCATGCCGCTGGCGATCGTGCATGCCTTCGGGCAGCTGAAGGCCGCCTGCGCCGAAGCCAACCGCGATCTGGGCAAGCTCGATGCCGGCCTCTGCGCCGCAATCGTGGCGGCGGGTGAGCAGGTGGCGCGCGGTGAACTGGATGGCGAATTTCCGCTGAAGGTGTGGCAAACGGGCTCGGGCACCCAGAGCAACATGAACGCCAACGAGGTGATCGCCAACCGCGCGATTGAAGCCCTCGGCGGGGAACTGGGCAGCAAGAGCCCGGTGCACCCGAACGACCATGTGAACCTCAGCCAGTCGAGCAACGACACCTTCCCGGCGGCGATGCACATCGCCGTGGTGCTCGAGCTGGAAACCACCTTGCTGCCGGCGGTGGAGGCCCTCGCCGCCGCCCTGCAGGCCAAAGCCACCAGCTACGCCGGCCTGGTGAAGATCGGCCGCACCCACCTGCAGGATGCGGTGCCCTTGAGCCTCGGGCAGGAATTCGGTGGCTACGTGGCCCAGCTGCAGCTGGCGCTGGAGGCGATCCGGCTGAGCCTGCCGCGGGTGCGCGAGCTGGCCATCGGCGGCACTGCCGTGGGCACCGGGCTCAACGCACCGAAGGGGTTTGGCGAGGCGGTGGCGGCCCGGCTGAGCGAGCGGCTCGGCACCCCCTTCAGCAGCGCAGCCAACAAATTCCAGGCCCTGGCGGGCCATGAGGCCTTAGCCGCCGCCCATGGCGCCCTCACGGTGCTGGCGGGCAGTCTGATGAAAATCGCCAACGACATCCGCTGGCTGGGCAGCGGCCCGCGCTGCGGCCTGGGCGAACTGGTGCTGCCGGAAAACGAACCCGGCAGCTCGATCATGCCCGGCAAGGTGAACCCCACCCAGTGCGAGAGCCTCACGATGGTGGCCGTGCAGGTGATGGGCAACAACACCGCCGTGCAGATGGCCGCCAGCCAGGGCAATTTCGAGCTCAACGTGTTCAAACCGCTGATCGCCCACAACGTGCTCGAGAGCATCGAGCTGCTGGCCGGCGCCTGCAACAGCTTCCGCGAACACTGCATTGAGGGTCTACGCGCCAACGAGCAACGCATCGAGCGCCTGCTCAATCAGAGCCTGATGCTGGTCACCGCCCTCACCCCCGCCATCGGCTACGACCGCGCCAGCGGCATCGCCAAACACGCCCACAAACACGGGCTCAGCCTGCGGGAAGCGGCGCTGGTGCTCGGCGAGATCAGCGGCGAGGAGTTTGATCAGTGGGTGCGGCCTGAGCGGATGGTTTAGAGCAGGTTCGCGGCCAGCTCCGCCAGTTCGCTGCGCTCGCCGCGGATCAGGGTCACGTGGCCGGCCAGCTTCTGGCCCTTGAAGCGCTCCACCAGCCAGGTGAGGCCGTTGCTTTCGGCGTCCACGTAGGGATTGTCGATCTGATAGGGGTCGCCGGTGAACACGATCTTGGTGCCCTCGCCCACGCGGGTCACGATCGTTTTCACCTCATGGGGCGTGAGGTTCTGAGCCTCATCCACCACCATGAACTGCCGGGGGATCGAGCGGCCGCGGATGTAGCTGATCGCCTCCACCTCCAGCAGGCCCATGCCCTTGAGATCGGTCCAGTTGCTGCGGTTGCCGCGCTGGGCACCGGGGCGGCCAGCAGTGGATCCACCGCGGGAGGGCCCGCGCCCCTCATCGGCATCGGCGCCACCCAGCAGGAAATCGAGGTTGTCGATGATCGGTTGCATCCAGGGGCCCATCTTTTCCTCGAGGCTTCCGGGCAGAAAGCCGATCTCTTTGCCCAGGGAAATCACCGGCCGGGTCACCAGCAGGCGCTCATAGAGGTGTTCGTCGGCCACCTGGTGCAAGCCGGCCGCTAAGGCGAGCAGCGTTTTGCCGGTACCGGCCTTGCCCACCAGCGTGAGCAGCTGCACCGCCGGATCCAGCAGCAGATCGAGCGCAAAGGTTTGCTCGCGGTTGCGGGCACCCACCTTCCCGAGCCGCACCTTGCCGGCGCGCTGCAGCGGCAACAAGCGCTGACTGGCAGCATCAAAGCGGGCCAGCAGGGTGTGGTTCGGCTGAGCCTGATCCACCAGCGTCACCCCCTCGTTGGCCTGAAGAGCGACGCCATCGGCGCTGGGCAGAGCCGACAGGGCCAGACCGCCCTCGCCCTTGAGCTGCTCCATCGCCGTAGCGCTGGCCATCAGCTCGCACACCCCGGGATAGAGGTCGGCGATGTCCACCTTGTCGGTGGTGTAGTCCTGGGCGGTGAGGCCCACGGCATCAGCCTTGATCCGGAGGTTGGTGTCTTTTGTCACCAGCACAACGGGGGGCTGATCGCTGATCAGGCCCGAGCGCAGCTGCTCGAGGGCCACCGCCAGGATGTTGTTGTCGCCGTTGCCGCCCTTGAGCTCAGGGGGCAGCTGGGCCAGCGTTTCGCTGCGGCAGAACACCACTTGCAACGTGCCGCCGCTGCCGTCGTCAATAGGCACCCCATCGGCCAGGTTGCCCTTCTCCCGCAAGGCATCGAGCAGGCGGGAGATCTGGCGAGCGTTGCGGCCTTTTTCTGAGGGATCGCGTTTGAAGCGGTCGATCTCCTCCACCACTTCGATCGGGATCACCACCGCGTTGTCTTCAAAGCGGGTGAGCGCCTGGGGGTCGTGCAGCAACACATTCGTATCGAGAACGAAGGTCTTGCGCATCACAGCCCTCTGATCGAGATGCACGCACGCTAAGCGGCTTTTCCGGCAGCAAGCTCTACGCTCCCGCAGAACTCAAAGCGCTGGCTTTGCACCCTCTGCTCGCTGTGTTGTTGATCGCCGCCCTCGTATTCGGGCTGGCACTGCTCTGGCTCGAGGCGCGCCACCGGCTGCGGCCCGCCTCGCCCCTGCGCCTCAGCAGCGGCAACTGGAGCGTGAAGCGCAAGGGCGATGAGCGCCTGGAGGTGAAGGGCACGATCACCATCACCAACCCCCATGCCCGCATGGAGGTGTTCGTGCCGGAGATCGAGCTCCGCCCCACCCTGCTGGGGCGCGCTGATCTGCAAGCGCTCACGCTGAGCACAACGCTCACCCCCCAACACCCCGATGAGGAAGCCAGAGCCGATGGCTACTGGTTTGCCTACATCGTGAAGGGTCACAAAACCACCCAGGCCGAGGTGCGCATCAGCATCCATGCGCCTGCGGGCACGGATCTGCGCAAGCTGGTGGACACCCTCTGGCTGGAGATCCTCTGGACCAATTACGGCCCCTTCGGCCGGCTGCAGCAACGCGATGGCGTGCTGATCCCGCTGCGCCGCCCGGCAGCCGCTCAGCCAGACACCGCCAACTGGCGCCAGGGTGATCGCTGCGCGGTGTTGCCGATCCGCACCCATCTGCTCGGAACCCTCGACGATCCCGCCGAGGTGCTGCGCCATTACGCCGGAGCCGTGCTGCAACCGGGCGACGTGCTCACCATCGGTGAGACCCCCCTGGCGGTGATGCAGGGCCGCTACAACCACCCCGCCAACCTGCAGCCCTCCTCGCTGGCGCGGCTGCTCTGCCGGGTGTTTCACCCCACCAGCTCCCTGGCCACCGCCTGCGGCCTGCAGACCCTGATCGACAACGTGGGCCCCGCCCGGGTGCTCTGCGCCTGGCTGCTGGGCACCGCGCTGAAGCTGGTGGGCTCCAAGGGCTGGTTCTATCGCCTTGCCGGTGAGCAGGCCCGCCTGATCGACGACGTGACCGGCACCACCCCCCCGTACGACCAAACCATCGTGCTGGGCCCGGCCGACAGCGAGGCGGTGTGCCGGCAGCTGGCCGCGGAACTGGGCGTGGCCGTGGCGGTGGTGGACGTGAACGACCTCGGCCGCGTGAAGGTGCTGGCCTCCAGCCCTGGTTGCGATGAAGCGCTGCTGATGCGGGCGCTCAGGCCCAACCCCGCCGGCAACGCCAACGAGCGCACTCCCCTGGTGCTGGTTCGCCCATAACATGGGCTCAGGGCCTATCAGGCCGAGCGCCGTGTCTTCAGCTGCACCAGCCCAGCGACCCGCTCAGGCCCCGTGCCTGAACGTGGTTCCCCTGCGCGGTTGGCATCTGCCGCTGCTGCAGGACCCCTGTTTTGCCGATCTCCTACCGCTGCTGCAGCGCGCCTTGCTGCTGCAGGGGCCCGATCGGCTGCTCAACAGCCTCACAGCCCGGCCCCCGCTGGTTCCCGATGTGCTGCTGGCTTACCGGGAACCCCAACACCCCCTGGGCCTGCTGCTCAGCCAACGGCTCAACCGCAGCGGCAGCTGCTGGCAACTGCTGCAGCTGCGCAGCAGCGCAGCGAGCCTGTCGGCAGGGGAAGCGGGCCGCATGGCCATCGAAGCGGCACTGATCCGCGAAGCGATCCAGCGCAGCCGCGGCGCCGCCAGTTGGATCGCCACGGCCGCCACCACCGATAGCGATCGCCTGGCCCTGCTGCGTCAGCAGGGATTCCAGCCCCTGCGCCGGGAGACGCTCTGGCGCTGGGAACCTCCAGCGACCGCTGAACCGCAAGCTCTCCCGACCGACCTCCAGCTCAAGCCGCTCAATCGCCGCACGGCCCCAGCCATGTGGCAGCTCGAGCAGGCCGCCCTGCCAGCACAGCTGCGCCAACTGCTCGATCGCCGCATCGACGATCTGCTCGATCAGAGCGAGCAGCCGAGCCTGATGCTGTTCGACAGCACGCGCCAGCAGGCGGTGGCGGGCGCCCGGCGGCTGCGCCCTGGCCATCGGGGGCTGCCCGAGGTGGAACTGATCGTGCACCCCGGCTGGCAGCACCTGCAGGGTGAACCACTGCAACTGCTGCTGGAGCGCAGCGCCGCCGGAGCGGAGCAGTTGCTGGTGCGCAGCGATGTGCTCGACGACGAGCGCAGCCGTTGGCTGCAGAGCCTGGGGATGGCACCAGAGGGTGAAGAAGTGGTGATGGCACGCAGCGTGTGGCGGCGTCACGCCCCCCAGCAGGCCACCCAGATGGCCCAACGCCTCGAAGCGATGCTGGGCCGCCTCCAGCCTGGCCAGCGCCCGATCCCAACCCCCCTCGGCCGGCCTTGACACGGCCCAAGCCGCGCTCCGTGCTCGCCCTGGATGTGGGCCGCAAACGCATCGGCCTGGCCGGCTGCGACCCCCTTGGCGTCACGGTGACACCGCTGCCGGCGTTGCGCCGTGGCCGCTACCCCGCCGACCTCGAGCAGCTGCGCCAACTGGTGAGCCTGCGCCGGATCACGGCGCTGGTGGTGGGCCTGCCCCTCGATGCCCAGCAACAGCCCACCGAGCAGGCGGAGCACTGCCGGCGCTACGGCGAACGGCTGGCGCGTCACCTGGCGTTGCCCCTGGCCCTGGTGAATGAATACGCCAGCAGCTGGTCCGCCGCGGAGCGCCACGGCCTGCATGGCGACCGCAGCGGCGCCCTCGACAGTGCCGCCGCAGCGCTGCTGCTCGAGCAGTGGCTGCAGGAAGGCCCAGAACCGGCGCCGGTGCACGCGCAGGCCCCTGCCGTTGGCTCAGGGGCCGACGCCCAGGCATCCTGAAGACACCAAGGAACCACCCATGAGCTCAGACGGTCCCAGCGCCAACGGTGCCGGTGATGTGCCCACCGTGCTGGTGCGCGACAGCGAAGGGCGTCAGTTGCTCTGCTTCCTCGAGCAGCTGATCCCGCTCGACGGCAACGATTACGCCCTGCTCACCCCGGTGGACACCCCGGTGTGCCTCGTGAAGATCGCCGCCGATGACGACAGCGACGATGAGGTGATCGACGAACTCAGCGGCGCCGAGCCGATCCTCTCGGTGGCGGATGTGGTGCTGCAGGAGCACGACCTCACCCTGGTGCGCTCCGCCGTGACCCTCACCGTGAGCGGTGAACTGGAGGAGCCCGATCCCGAAGAACTGGATGAAGAGATCGACGGCGAGGATGACGACGAGGAGAGCGATCTCTACGAGATGCTGATTCAGTTCCGCGCCGAAGGCGAGGAATACGGCCTGTTCATTCCCCTCGATCCCTTCTTCGTGGTGGCACGGATGGAGAACGGCGAAGGGCGACTGGTGGAGGGCGAGGAATTCGAACGGATTCAGCCCCGCATCGAAGCCGAACTCGACGAGCGCGAGCTCGGCGAAGGCTGATCGCAGCGCCGCCCACCGTGAGCAACCTGTCTCTGCCAGAACTGCTGCAGCCCAACCTGGTGGCCCCCGGCACCCTGGCTGAGCTGCCGCTGCATCAACTGTTGGCCCAGGGCATCCGCGCCCTGGTGCTGGATGTGGATCGCACGCTGCTGCCGCGCCGGGGCAGCGAACTGCCCCCGGCGGTGGAGGCCTGGTTGCGGCGCGCCCAGCAGACCCTGCCGCTGCATTTATTCAGCAACAACCCCTCCCGCAGCCGCATCGGCGCGGTGGCCGATCAGCTGGGGGTCACCTACACCACCAGTGCGGGGAAGCCGCGGCGGGGGCCACTGCGGCGGGTGATCGAGCAGCTCGATCTGCCCCATGGCCAGGTGGCGATCGTGGGCGATCGGGTGTTCACCGATGTGTTGGCCGGCAACCGCCTCGGCCTTTACACCGTGCTCGTGAAACCGGTGAATCCTCAGGGGGAGCCATGCCCCCACGACCACTGGCAACGGCTGGAGGTGCGGCTGGCACGGCTGGCCGGAGCGCCGCTGCGCTGAAGATGGGCCGCTGTTGATGACGGGACGGAGATAACGATGCGCCGCGTGATCAAGGTTGGCACCAGCGTGCTGCGCGGTGCCGGCGGCCGCAACACCGATGTGGTGATTGCCGATCTGGCCGCCAGCCTCTGCAGCCTTTGGCAGCGGCAGGAGCCGGTGGTGCTGGTCACCAGCGGGGCCGTGGGCCTGGGCTGCACCGCCCTCGGCCGCAGCGAACGCCCCACTGAGCTGGAGGGGCTTCAAGCGGCCGCCGCCGTGGGCCAAGGGCGGTTGATGACCCTCTACGACCAGGCCTTCGCACGCCATCAGCGCTGTGTGGCCCAGGTGCTGCTCACCCGCGGTGATCTGGCCTCACGTCGCCGCTACCAGAACGCCTGCCGCACCCTCGAGCAGTTGCTTGCCTGGGGCGTAACCCCAGTGATCAACGAAAACGACACCCTCGCCACCGACGAGCTGCGCTTCGGCGACAACGACACCCTCTCCGCCCTGGTGGCGGTAGCAGTGCAGGCCGATGAGCTGGTGCTGCTCACCGACATCGACAGCCTCTATTCCGGCGATCCCCGCAGCGATGCCGACGCACGCCCGATTGCGGAGGTGAACAACCTGGCCGAGCTGGAAGCGCTCAGCGGCGTGGCCAAGGGCGGCGGTCGCTGGGGCACCGGCGGCATGACCACCAAGCTCACAGCCGCTCGCATCGCCACCGCCAGTGGCATCCAGGTGCGCCTGGCCGATGGCCGTGATCCGGCTGTGCTGAACGCCTTGCTCGCTGGAGAACCGCGCGGCACGCTGTTCCGTGCCAGCGAGACCCCGCTGAGCGATCGCAAAGGCTGGCTCGCCCATGCCTTGCTGCCGAAGGGCACTATCACCGTGGATACCGGCGCTGAACGGGCCTTGCTGGAGCAGGGAGCCTCGCTCCTAGCTGTTGGCGTGCGTGAGGTGGGGGGCGACTTCAATCGCCGCGATGCCGTACGGCTGCTGAGCCTGGATGGTCGTGAACTGGCCCGTGGCCTCAGCGAGATGGACAGCGACGAGCTCCAAAAGCGCAAAGGCCAGCGCGGACTGGTGGTGCACCGCGATCAATTGGTGATCACCCCCGGAGCGAGCAACACCTGAGCGGCGCCAGGCGTCCGGGATGGTGGTGACGTGCGCCGTTTTGTAGAACGATCTGGTTTGGTGTGGCGTGGTGTCCAAAGGCGGATATCCATGGATATCCGCCTTTGGACACCAGGGCGGGACACCACTGCAACCACCAGCCAGAAAGCACCCCAACCGGGCCAAGCCACCGACTTCGGTCCTCTAGGCCCGATCCACCTACGATCCGCCCGACCTCCAGGTTTCTGCGGCTCCCATGCGCTTCAGCCAATTGCTCAGCCACCTGAGCGAAGTGCAGGCCGCTGGCGGCACCCAGGGCCTGAGCCACAACCTGGCGGAGGATCCGGAGCTGCGGAGCGCAGCTGCCCTCGATCAATCCGGGCAGGGCGAGCTGAGCTTTCTGGAGCCGGGTAACGCCTTGGCGGCAGCCCTGGCCGCGAGCGGTGCCAGCGCCGTGTTGTTGCCGGCCAAGGGCGATGAGGCTGAGGCGCTGCAGCAGCAAGCATCCGAGCGCGGCCAGGCCTGGATTGCCCTGCGCGATCCCCGGCTGGCGTTCGCCGAAGCTCTCGATGCTCTGTATCCGCGCCAAGCCAAGCCCCCGGGCATCCACCCCAGCGCTGTGGTGGATCCGGAAGCGGTGGTGGGCATGGGCAGCCATGTGGGGGCGCATGTGGTGATCGGCGCCCAGGTGCAGATCGGATCCAGCTGCACGATCCACCCCAATGTGGTG
Organism: Cyanobacteria bacterium M_surface_7_m2_037; assembly: GCA_016882585.1. Lineage (GTDB taxonomy): Bacteria > Cyanobacteriota > Cyanobacteriia > PCC-6307 > Cyanobiaceae > Vulcanococcus. Next base: position 2,913 of record VGPP01000004.1, on the reverse strand, counting down.
ATCTACGACGACGTGCAGATCGGTGATGGCTGTGAACTGCATGCCGGGGCGGTGGTGCACCCGGGCTCCCGGCTGGGCCGCGCCTGCGTGGTGCACTCCAATGCCGTGGTGGGCAGCGAGGGATTCGGCTTTGTGCCCACCGCTCAAGGCTGGCGCAAGATGCCCCAGACCGGCCTGGTGGTGCTCGAAGACGGCGTGGAGGTGGGCTGCGGCAGCACCATCGATCGCCCCTCGGTGGGGGAAACGCGGATCGGCGCCGGCACCAAGATCGACAACCTGGTGCACATCGGCCATGGCGTGACCACCGGCAAGGGCTGTGCCCTGGCCGCCCAGGTGGGCATCGCCGGTGGCGCCCGCCTCGGCAACGGCGTGATCCTGGCGGGCCAGGTGGGCCTGGCCAACAAGGCCGTGATGGGCGATCGCTCGATCGCCTCCTCCAAATCCGGCATCCATGGCGAGGTGGCCCCTGGTGAGGTGGTGAGCGGCTACCCCGCCATTCCCAACCGCCTCTGGCTGCGCTGCTCCGCCGCCTTCAACAAGCTGCCCGAGCTGGCCAAGGCGATCCGCAGCCTCGAGAAGAGCCGCACCCCCTGAACCCAGGTCACGAAACCCAGCACACACCGGCGCGTAGCCTCGCGCCCAGCACCAGCGCGGCCATGACTTCCAGCTACCGGATCACCCTGCTCCCCGGCGACGGCATCGGTCCGGAGATCACGGCAGTGGCCCGGCAGCTACTGGATGCCGTGAGCCGCAAGCACGGCTTTGAGCTCGTGTACAACGAGCAGCCCATGGGCGGTGCGGCGATTGACGCCACCGGCGAGCCCCTGCCCGCCAGCACCCTGGAAGCCTGCAAGGCCGCCGATGCGGTGCTGCTCGCCGCCATCGGCTCCCCCCAATACGACACCCTTCCCCGCGAGAAGCGCCCGGAGACCGGCCTGCTGGGGCTGCGCGCCGGCATGGGCCTCTTCGCCAATCTGCGGCCGGTGAAGATCATCCCCGCCCTGATCGATGCCTCCACCCTCAAGCGCGAGGTGATCGAAGGGGTGGATCTGATGGTGGTGCGCGAGCTCACCGGCGGCGTGTATTTCGGCACCCCCAAGGGCCGGGTGGAAGCCGAGGGCCGCGTCCGCGGCTTCAACACCATGGCCTACTTCGACGATGAAATCGATCGCATCGCCAAGGTGGGCTTCGACCTGGCCCAGCAGCGGAGCGGCCGCCTCTGCAGCGTGGATAAAGCCAACGTGCTCGATGTGAGCCAGCTCTGGCGCGACCAGGTGGAAGCCCTGCACGCCGCGAGCTATCCGGGCGTGGAGCTCAGCCACATGTATGTGGACAACGCCGCCATGCAGCTGGTGCGTAACCCCCGCCAGTTCGACGTGCTGCTCACCAGCAACCTCTTCGGCGACATCCTCAGCGATGAAGCCGCCATGCTCAGCGGCTCCATCGGCATGCTGCCCTCCGCCTCCCTGGGCGAGAGTGGCCCCGGCCTGTTTGAGCCGATCCACGGCTCCGCCCCCGACATCGCCCGCCAGGACAAGGCCAATCCGATGGCGATGGTGCTCAGCGCCGCAATGATGTTGCGGGTGGGCCTGGGCGAAGACGCCGCGGCTGCTGACCTGGAGGCTTGCGTGGATCAGGTGCTGGCGGGCGGCTACCGCACCGGCGATCTGATGGCCGAAGGCTGCACCCAGCTCGGCTGCAAAGCCATGGGCGATCAGCTGCTGGCCGCCCTGGCGAGCTGAATCACACCTGAGCTGGTCGGCGTTCCGGGGAGCTGGCACCGCGACCTGCCAAACTCCCCCCAGTTCTGCTGATCTCGCGCATGTCGAAGCGTCACCCGGTCGTGTCGGTCACCGGTTCCTCCGGCGCGGGAACCAGCACCGTGAAGCGCGCCTTCGAGCACATCTTCAAGCGCGAAGGCATCACCCCGGCCGTGGTGGAGGGCGACAGCTACCACCGCTACGAGCGCGGCCCCATGAAGGAAGCCATGGCCGCAGCCCTGGCCAAGGGCGAGAACTTCAGCCACTTCGGCCCTGAAGCCAACCTGTTCGACAAGCTGGCCGAGCTGTTCAAGAGCTACGGCGAAACCGGCACCGGCCAGAAGCGTTACTACCTGCACTCTGTGGAGGAGGCTGCCGAGCACAACGCACGCCTCGGCACCAACCTTGAGCCCGGCCAGTTCACCCCCTGGGAAAACATCCCTGCCGGCACCGACCTGCTCTTCTACGAAGGCCTGCACGGCGGTGTGAAGGGTGATGGCTACGACGTGGCTGGCCTGGCCGACCTGCTGGTGGGCGTGGTGCCGATCGTGAACCTGGAGTGGATCCAGAAGATCGCCCGCGACAACAAGGAGCGCGGCTACTCGGCTGAGGCCACCGTGGACACGATCCTGCGCCGCATGCCGGATTACATCAACCACATCTGCCCGCAGTTCAGCCAGACCGACATCAACTTCCAGCGTGTCCCCACCGTGGACACCTCGAACCCCTTCATGATCCGCGACATCCCCACCCCGGATGAGTCGTTCGTGATCATTCACTTCCGTAAGGGTGCCCGTGAGAAGTGGGGGATCGACTTCACCTACCTGCTCGACATGATCCACGATTCGTTCATGTCCAGCCCCACCTCCATCGTGGTGAACGGCGGCAAGATGGGCTTCGCCATGGAGCTGATCCTCACCCCGATCATTCACCGCATGATCGAGGAAAAGAAGCGGCTGGCCTGAGCCGCCACTGCACCTAGGCTGGGGCTCAACTGGCGGACAGGGTCCTCCCATCTCGGTTGCACCTCAGCCCGAACGCACCGGGATTCCCCGGCGCAACAACCCACCGGCCTCCCCATCCTTTGTGATTCGGGGGGCGGTGGGTTCTTCTGTGCAGGCGTTAACGCCGCAACCACGCTGGGATCGGATCA
>VGPP01000003.1 GCA_016882585.1 Cyanobacteria bacterium M_surface_7_m2_037 | reverse complement strand
AATGCCATCCAGATCAGCGGTGAAGTCAAGGTTGGTGCTGGGGTCCGTCGAGTCAAAGATCAGCGGGGTTTCCACAAGCTCGGCCAACTCGCCGAGGCGCTCACGCCGGGTGGTGGTAGCCCACAGCTCATGACCCTCCTGCTTCCAAGCCCTGGCCACCTCCTCGCCCACGTAGCCGTAGCCGAGGATGGCACGCCGTTCACCCGAGGGCAGGGCGGGTCTCTCCTGCTTGGCCAGCAGCTGGTAGAGAGAGGCCAAATCTGGAGAAGATGTCACAGCTAGCAACTCAACAAGTAAATATTTGTAAAGCATAGGAGCCCAGGTCGCTGCCGGTGTGCTGATGAATACCGTCTTGCCAGGACAGGCTGAAAAGGCCCTCCCATGAGAGGGTTGATCACCGATGCGGTGCTTTCATGCCCACCTATCGCGTTGCTGCCGCAGGCCTGGAGGCCATGCAGGTCAACGTGCCCGGCTGCAGTGGAGATGCTCTCAGCCTGGCACTGGGGCCGCTGGGCCTCAGTGACTTCAGGGTCGAACGGCGCAGTCAGGACGGGCGCCAATGGTTTTTTCAGGCAACCTTCAAGCCCGGCGGCATCGAGCCCCCGGCCGCCGGGCTTGTCACGAGGTCGGTAAGCGTCGATCGCATTCTCGACTGACGCCATGGGGTCCCCGCAATGGCCCACGGCCTCTGCGCAGCTGTGGATCGCCTGCCTGGCCTGCAACAGCCCTGCAGGAAGCTGGTCCTGGAGGGGACACCAGCTCGGAGCCCGCCTCAGCCCCCAATCAATCGCGAGCTGGTACGGAAGATTAACTTCCTTATGGTTTTTACTTGCCCCAAGCCTGAGCCCATCGCAGCATTCAATACTTTCTTTTGATTGCTTCCTGTCTGCTCAATGACCCTGCCTGTTCTGGCCACCAAACCTCTCACCAGCAACGCCAGGGTCAGCAATTTTCTGGCAGCTAGCGAACAGACCTCTCGCCAGATTGGTCGGCAGGCCAGTCAGCTTGATGGAGCTGCCGCCGATGCCCTGATCGAGCAGGCCTATCGCCAGGTGTACTTCCACGCCTTCAAGCGCGACCGCGATGCGATGCTTGAGTCGCAGCTGCGCTCCGGCCAGATCAGCACCCGCGAGTTCGTGCGCCAGCTGCTGCGCTCGGAGAAATTCCGCAACGACTTCTACCGCTGCAACAGCAATTACCGCGTGGTGGAACAGGTGGTGGGCCGGGTGCTCGGCCGGCCGGTGCACGGGGAGCAGGAGCGCATCGCCTGGTCGATCGTGATCGCGGAGCAAGGGCTGCCGGCCTTCATCGATGCCCTGATCGATTCAACGGAATATCTGGAAACCTTCGGGGAAGACCTTGTGCCCTACCAACGCGCCCGGGTGCTGGCTGGCCAGGCTGTGGGCACAATGCCCTTCAACCAGCAAGCCCCCCGCTACGACGCCTACTGGCGCGACACCATGGCCGTTCGCGCTCCCGGGGTCGGCAGCGGCAGCTGGGCAGGCTGGCCGCGTCCGGCCTGGCTGGCCAATCAGCCCACCCCGGCTGTGCAGAACGCTTGGCGGTATTTTGTGGCCACTGGCGGCTTCGTGCTGACCGGCCTCGTGCTCTGGGTAGCCTTGGCGATGTTGAGAACCGGAGCCCAGGGCTAATCCGAGCCCCAGGATCACCGATGCAGCCTCGGCATCCTGCTGGCGAACGCCACCTTCAACCTGGCCCAGGCCTTGCTGGAGCTGATGGTCCTCTATCTGGGCGACAGCCTCGCCCTGCTGTTCAACGGCCCCGGTCGCTTTTCCTTCGATGCCGGCATCGTGCCGGCGATGCTCGATGACCTCAGCACGACCAATGACGTTGAGCCTGCTGTCTCCTCACAGGTTGCTAGCGAGTTGCGCCCCATTCCGGTGACTGTCAACTCCAGCGCCCGGGGATGAAGCAGGCGGGACTAGGTGTTTTGGCTTTTCCCCTTCCAAAGTTTTGGGTGAATTTCTCTGGCTTTGTTTTCACCTCGAAGGCCCAAACCTGAGGGCTACCCGTATCTTTTTCGGGCGCAGAAAAGCGCGATACAAGATCTCAGCTCAGGACCGCCTCGGTGCTGCCGCTGCGCTGGCGGCGGGTGAGGAAGCCGAACAGCACCTTGCCGATGGCGGCGATCAGGTTGCCCTCCAGCTCCTGAAACATTGTCATGTTCAGGTGGAAGGCGTGATTGGCTTCCGCCACGATCCGATCGCCCGTGGCCTGATCGATCGGCAGGGCGTCGAGGGTGGCGCGGTAGTTGGTCTTGAAGCCCTTCTCGTCGGGGATCGCGTCGAATTCGTAGAAGCGCAGGCCGTCATGGTCACCCAGGTTCATCGCCTTTTGGGCAATGTTTTTGAGGATCTGACCGCCGGAGAGATCGCCGATGTAGCGGGTGTAGTGGTGCCCCACCAGCAGCTCGGGCGACTCCTGGGCGATCTGATGAATGCGAGCTACATACTCCTGGGCGGCCGGGGTGGCTTTGACGCTGTTGCGCCAGCTGTCGCCGAAGTAGAAGGCCAGGTCCTGCTCCAGGCTCTCGCGCCGGTTCAGTTCAGGGAAGCCCACCGGGCCCACCACCGGATGGCCGGCGGCCCGCAGCCTGCCGATCTCCTGCTCCATCGCGTCATACACGAAATAGAGATCGGCCACCAGGGTGCGGTAGCTGACCTTGTCCACCACGCCTTTGAGAAAGCAGCTCACGAAGCCGGTATTTTCGGCCATGGTGTGGGCTTTCTTGGTGCCTTCACGCAGCTGGGAGGCGAGGGCAATGGCCATGGTTGTCGATCAGGAGGTCAATTACTCAGCTTAATGGGGGCAACAAGTTTGGCCCTCTTTCTTTGCAAAATGATGGCTGTCTTCACAGCGCGTCACCCCCTTGATACTCGCGACTCCCATGACAAGAGCGTCATCCGCAGAGTGTGACGTGTTTGCCGAGGTGGTTCTCAGGCTGATGCCCGCGGCGAATTCATCAACGCTGGTCAGATCGACGCCCTCGCGGCGATGGTCGCCGACAGCAACAAGCGGATGGATTCCGTCAACCGCATCACCTCCAACGCTTCCAAGATCGTCACCAACGCTGCTCGCGATCTCTTCGATCAGCAGCCAGCTCTGATCGCACCCGGCGCCAACGCCTACACCCATCGCCGCATGGCTGCCTGCCTGCGCGACATGGAAATCATCCTCCGCTACGTCACCTACTCCGTGTTCAACGGCGACGCCTCCGTGCTGGAAGACCGCTGCCTGAACGGCCTGCGTGAGACCTACCTGGCCGTGGGCGTGCCTGGCGCTTCCGTGGCAGAAGGCATCCGCAAGATGAAGGACGCCGCCATTTCGATCGCTAACGATCGCAACGGCATCACCCCCGGCGACTGCTCCGCTCTGATGAGCGAGATCGGCACCTACTTCGATCGCGCTGCTGCTGCTGTTGCCTGAGGCAACGCCGCACCGCGTTTTTTCTAGGTCCACCCTTCTTCTTCACTTCAACCAATGAAGACCCCCCTCGCCGAAGCCGTAGCAGCCGCTGATTCCCAGGGCCGCTTCCTGAGCAACACCGAGCTGAACGCCGCTTTCGGTCGTTTCGAGCGCGCTGCCAACGCTCTGGCTGACGCCAAGGCTCTGACCGCCAAGGCTGACGAACTGGTGAACGGCGCTGCCCAGGCCGTTTACAACAAGTTCCCCTACACCACCCAGATGCAGGGCGCTAACTACGCCTCTGATGCTCGCGGTAAGGCCAAGTGCGCCCGTGACATCGGCTACTACCTGCGTCAGGTGACCTACTGCCTGGTTGCTGGTGGCACCGGCCCCATCGACGAGTACCTGATCGCTGGTCTCGACGAAATCAACCGTGCGTTCGAGCTCTCCCCCTCCTGGTATGTGGAAGCTCTGAACTACATCAAGGCCAACCACGGCATCAGCGGCGACGCTGGCGTGATCGCCAACAACTACATCGACTACGCGATTGCCGCTCTGGTCTGATTTCAGGCGCTGAGCGCAACCGCTGGTTGCGAGCGAGCCTCCCGAAAGGGAGGCTTTTTTTGTTGCATGCCTCCGCGCAGGCACCAGCGGCGATGGCAGCATCGCCACCAGTGCCGCACCGCTATCCCAACACCATGGCCGCCGGCGACGTTGATCCTTCGCTCCCGGGCAACGGAGATCCGATCAGTGAAGAGGAGGCGCTACGGCGCCTGCGCCTCACCGACGATCCCTCCGCCCAGTACTACGCCTCCTGGTGGTTGGGCCGTAACCGCAGCCGTCACCCCGATGCGGTGCCCCTGTTGCAGGAGGCCCTGCGCCAGCGCCGTCCGCGCGATCCCGGCGCCGGTGTGGAAGAAAACGCCGTAGCCAGGAATGCGGCCCGCGCCCTCGGCAAGCTGGGGCTGCCCGCCCAGGCCGCGATCCCCGACCTGCTGGCCACCCTCGAGGATGAGGATCATGGTTTGCGCGAAGCCGCAGCTCGCGCCTTAGGGGATCTCAGGGCTGAAGCGGCTGTGGAGCCGCTGCGGCGGCGCTTGGCTAGCGGGCCGTCGGTGGCTGGGGCTCAGCAGCCGGGCACACCCAGGCTGCAGGAACCGTGCGAGGCCCTGCTCGAGGCCCTGGGTGACATCGGTGTGGCGGAGCCGCCGGTGCTGGCGGTGATCGAGCCGTTTGTGGCCCATGAGCGCCCTCTGATCCGCAGCGCCGCCTGCCGCGCGCTGCTGCAGCTCACGCAGGAGCGCCGCTGGGGCGATCAGCTGGTGCAGCTGCTCCAACACCAGCAGTTGCAGGTGCGCCGCGCGGCCCTGATGGATCTGGGTGCGGCCGGCTGGCGTGAGGCCCTCGAACCCATCGCCAGCACCCTGGCGGAGGACAGCCTCAAGCTGATTGCCCTGCGCGGTTTGGTGGAACACCACCCCGCCATGCCTGAGGCTTCTGCTGCTCCTGATCAGCAAACGGTGGCGGTGCTTGATGCCATGGATGCCCTGCTGTGAGCACATCGGTTTTGACCCCTGATCACGTGATCGCCCTGGTGGAGGCGGTGCAGCGGGCCGACAGCGCCCTGGGGCTGCTTCAGGCCACCCAGGCCCTCGCCGCGGCGGCGCACCCCGGCGGCGCCAGTTGTTTGGTGGAGGTGCTGGGCTTCAACAACCCCGGTGCTGCCGTGGCGGCGGTGGATGGCCTGATCGCCATCGGTGAGCCCGCGGTGGACACGATCCTCACCAACATCGATGGCTACAACTACGGCGCCCGTGCCTGGGCGGTGCGCGCCCTGGCGGGCATCGGCGATGTGCGCGGCTTTGAGGTGCTGGAAGATGCCCTCGGCAACGACATCGGCCCCAGCGTGCGCCGCGCGGCGGCCCGGGGGCTGGGTCAGTTGAAGCTGGATCGGTTGGCGCCTTCGCAGCGCTGTGCCACGGCCGAGCGTTGCCTGCAGGCCCTGGTGGAGGGCTGCCGCGATGGTGAATGGGTGGTGCGCTACGCGGTGGTGGTGGGTCTGGAATCCCTGGCGCCGGCACTGCATCCCGAGCTGTTGGAGGGGCCCGCAGCCCAGCAGCGCCTGCACGAGGCCTTGATCGGCTTATGGCGCAATCCAGCCGAGGAGGCGCCGGTGGTGCAGCTGCGAGCCGCGTTGGCGCTGCAGCGCCTGGGGGTGAGCCATGGCTGAGCAGCGCCTCTTGTTTGTGTGCCTGGGCAACATCTGCCGCTCACCGGCCGCTGAGGGGGTGTTTCTGCACCTGATCGCCCGTGAGGGGCTGGAGGATCGCTTCGTGGTGGATAGCGCCGGCACGGGCGGCTGGCACGTGGGCAATCCGGCTGATCGGCGCATGCGGGCCGCCGCAGAGCGCCGCGGCATCCACCTGCCCAGCCGCGCTCGCCAGATCGAGCTGGCGGATTTCAGCGCCTTCGATCGCATCCTCACCATGGATGACGACAACCTGCGCAACGTGCGCTCGCTGGCCCGTGAACTGGGCGACCGCCCGGGGCTGGCGCGCATCGAGCCGATGACCAGCCACTGCCGCCGCCTCAGCGCCAGCGAGGTGCCCGATCCCTATTACGGCGGTGAACAGGGCTTTGAGCAGGTGCTCGATCTGCTCGAGGATGCCTGCGCCGGCCTGCTGGAGAGCCTGCTGCGCGAGCAGCGTTAGGCCGCCGGCTCCGGCCAGGCGTCGTGGGGCACGCGCTGGCGGAATAGCTGCACCAGCTGCTCGATCACCGCCTCGATGCTCAGGCCATCGGTGATCAGCTCCACGGCATCGGCGGCCTGGGTGAGCGGCGCCACCTCCCGGGTGGAATCGAGATGGTCGCGTTCGGCGATCTGGGCCTCGAGCTCTTCCAGCGGCGGCACAGGGAACCCCCGCTGCTCCAGATCGAGGGCGCGGCGGCGGGCTCGTTCGGCCACGGTGGCGGTGAGGAACACCTTGAGCTCGGCATCCGGGAACACGGCCGTGCCGATGTCACGCCCTTCGGCCACCAGGCCGCCGCGCTCGCCCATGGCCTGCTGCTGGCGGGTGAGCGCTTCGCGCACGCAGCCATGGGCCGCCACCACCGACACCTGGGCTGTCACCTCGGGAGAACGGATCGCATCGGTCACGTCGTGGCCGTTCACGCTCACGCGTTGGCTGCCGGCGGCAGCGGTGCTCAGTTGCAGGTCGAGGTTCTGCAGCAGCGGCGCCACGGCGGCGGCATCGGCGGCATCCACACCGCTCTGCTGCACCAGCCAGGTCACGGCGCGGTACATGGCGCCGGTGTCGAGATAGATCAGTCCCAGCCGCTCCGCGAAGGCACGGGTCACGGTGCTTTTGCCGGCGCCGGCAGGGCCATCGATGGCAACGATCGGGGCTCGACTCATCAGAAACACGTGATCGATCAGGCGGCTGGGGCCGCAGTGGGCGGCGGCGGCCAGCAGGGTGAGGCCCGTGAGCGCGCTGCGGGGCTGCAGGCTGCGGGGACACACCGCTTCTACATAGTCGAGCACCAGGCCGGCTTGCTCCAGCGCTTGCTGGACCTGCATCAGCGTGGGGGCCAGGGCGCTGCCTGGGGGGAGGGGCCCGGCGGCGGCGGCTTGGAGGGCTTGCGGCAGAGCGGCGGCCTGCTGCCGTTGCTCAGCGCTGAGATAGCTGTTGCGCGAGCTGAGGGCCAGGCCATCGGGCTCGCGCAGGGTGGGGCATCCCACCACCTGCACCGGTAGGCCCAGATCCGCCGCCATCCGCTGCAGGATCACCAGCTGCTGCCAGTCTTTTTCACCCAGGAGCAGCTGATCCGGCCGGATCAGGCCCAGGAGCCGGGCCACCACGGTGGCCACGCCATTGAAGTGACCAGGCCGGTGGCGCCCGCACAGGCCCGCCTGCAGGGATTGCGGGGGGTGGATCCGGGTGATCTCAGCTTCACCGGCGGGATAGAGCTCCTCCACGCTCGGAGCGAACAGCGCATCGGCGCCCGCGGCCTCGGCCAGTTCGGCATCACGCACGAGCTGGCGGGGATAGCGGCCGAAATCCTCGTTGGCTCCGAATTGCAGCGGGTTCACGAACACGCTCACCAGCACCTGCGGCCGCACGTCAGCCTGCAGCCGGCCGGCTCGCGCGATCAGGCTCTGGTGCCCCAGGTGCAGGGCGCCCATGGTGGGCACGAAATGCAGGGGCGACGCTCCGCAGCTGCGGCGCCAGGCCTCCAGATCGGTGCAGCGGCGCAGCAGGCGCACGGGCTCTTGCGGCTTGGTGCGACCCTACCGGGCCAGCAAAAAGCCCACCGGCCGCAAGGCCAGTGGGCTGAAGCAAAGCCTGAGCGGCACTCAGGGCTGGAGCACTTCCAGCTTCACGTTGGCGATCCCGCTGGAGATCAGACCAAGGTTGTTGGCGGCGCCATGGGCCAGGTCGATCACCCGGTTGCCATGGAAGGGGCCACGATCATTGATGCGCACGATGGCGCTGCGGCCGTTGCCCATGTTGGTCACGCGCACCTTGGTGCCGAAGGGCAGGGTGCGGTGGGCGGCGGTGAGGGTGCCCGGGCGGAGCACTTCACCACTGGCGGTGCGGTTCCCGAAGAAGCCGGGGCCGTACCAACTGGCCTGACCCTGACTCACCGATTTCACCCGAGGCTGCTGCGGAGGGGTGGCGATGGGGAGCGCGGGAGCGGCAGGTTTGATCTGAAGCTCGTCTGAGGGATCGGCCGACTCGAGGCTGGAATCCACGCTGCGGATCGCCAGTTCAAGTGCGGGGCTGCTGGTGTCGGCAGCAACGCGGCCGGTGGTGGCGAAGGCCGGGGGGAGACCAGTGCTGCCGGAGAGGAGCAGGGCCGAGCCACCAAGGAGACAGAAGCGACGCATAACAAGCGAAACTCGCCGCGGTTAACGCAGCAGCCACTGGAAAAGGTGTGGCCCGTCAGCTTCAAGAGCGGGTTTCAGACAGAGGCGATCGCAAATTGCGAGGCATTTCTGAACCGATGTGCTGATGGAGTTCCTATCGGGAATTGACGACGCCGCAAAGTTACTGGCAGTGCGTGGTGGATTTGGTCTGCAATTGCGAGCGTTGGATTGATCAGCATTTGCGATCAAATCTCGAAAAGAGGGCTATCGCAGGGATTTGCAGGGTTGGCAAGAGGGTCTTTCGATCACAGCCACTGATCGCCTCAATAAGCGGGCCTGATCGAAGTGTGTGCCAATCCGGTGGGCGGTTGCGGATTGGCTGGTGGCTGTGCCCCCTGGCGGGGCAGGATCAAGGGATCCGTGAGGGGTTGCTGGGATGGACTACCGCACAGCCGGCGTTGATGTGGAGGCTGGGCGCGCCTTCGTGGAGCGCATCCGCTCGAGTGTGGAGTCCACGCGCCGGCCCGAGGTGTTGGGTGGTCTGGGCGGTTTTGGTGGGCTCTGCCGCCTGCCTCAGGGCATGCGCAAGCCGCTGCTGGTATCGGGCACCGACGGTGTGGGCACCAAGCTCGAGCTGGCTCAGGCCCATGGGCGTCATCACGGCGTGGGCATCGATCTGGTGGCGATGTGCGTGAACGACGTGATCACCAGTGGCGCCCAGCCCCTGTTCTTTCTCGATTACATCGCCACCGGCAAGCTCACGCCCGAGGCGATGGCCCAGGTGGTGGAGGGCATCGCCGATGGCTGCCGCCAGAGCGGCTGTGCCCTGCTGGGGGGTGAAACCGCTGAGATGCCTGGCTTCTACGGCCCCGGTCGCTACGACCTGGCGGGCTTCTGCGTGGCGGTGGTGGACGAAGACGAGCTGATCGATCCAGCGCGGGTGCAGGCGGGCGATCGCATCGTGGCTGTGGCCAGCAGCGGGGTGCACAGCAACGGCTTCAGCCTGGTGCGTCGCATCCTGGAGATGCGCGGCGTCACCCCGGAAACCAGCCTCATGCCTGGTGGCCCGGCTGTGCTGGATGCCTTGCTGGAGCCCACTGTTCTGTATGCCTCGCTGGTGCAGGCGTTGCTGGCTGCAGGGGTGGAGCTGCATGGCATGGCCCACATCACCGGCGGTGGTCTGCCGGAAAACCTGCCCCGGGCGCTGCCGGAAGGCCTGCACGCCCGCCTCGATTCCGGCAGCTGGGAGCGCCCGGCGCTGTTCCGTTGGCTGCAGGAGAACGGTGAGGTGCCGGAGGCGGATCTCTGGAACACCTTCAACCTCGGGGTGGGCTTCTGCCTGGTGCTGCCGGAGCGGGCGGTGGATGCAGCGCTGCAGGTGTGCGCGAGCCAGGGGCATCAGGCCTGGTTGCTCGGTCAGGTGGAGCCTGGATCGGCAGGAGCGGCGCCCCTGGCTGGATTGCCGTACTGATTCCGCCGCCTTGGCTGCCAAATTGCATCAGCCTGGCGTTTGAGCCCGGTGAAACCGCTCCAGGCCGTTAGGGTCTGAGCACTGCGGTGCGGCGTTGATCACGCCCGCGCCGTGCCTGATTGTTCGGCAACGCAGAACACAGCGCATAGGTCTGTTCTTTATAGGTTTGAGATGTCGTTAAACGGCTCGCTTTTAAACGCCTCCACCCGCGTCACGCGCCGGCGCAGTTCCGCTGGCCCGATTCCCCCGAACCGCCCGCTGCGCCCTCGCGACACGTACCCCAGCCGCAGCAGCGTTCGCCCCACCTTCCTCACCCTGCGCGACCACGGCAAGGTGTTTGTGGCGGATCTGCCTCGCCTCTCCGATGGCCAGCTGGCCCATGTGGGCAAGGAAGCCCGCGAGGTGCTGGAGAGCATCAGCCGCCGGCTCGAGGAGCTGGATCAACAGCTGCAGCTGTCGCCTCCGGAGCAGGAAACCCGGATCCGCGCTGCCACCAAGCGCGATGTCACCGAGCGCTTCATCCGTGCGGTGGAAGAGGAGCAGGAGCAGCGCCGCACCAACCCCGCCCTCAAGGCGGCCGCCGGTGAATCCCTGGCGCGGGCTTTCCTCGAGATTGCCCGGCACCGCCTGCCCGGCGCTACCTTCGACTCCCTGCTCCAGGAGGCGCTTGCCGCCTGTGATGAAGGCACGGCCGCCCCGGAAGCTCCAGCAGCGCCGGCTGTGCTGGAAGCCCCTCGCCCCAGGCTCGTGTCGTTGAGCCGGCCGGCGGAGAGCAGCGAGGCTCCCGAGCGTGAGCGCATGCCGGTGGTGCTCACCCCCGATCCCTCGCCGCTGATGGGCCAGGCCTGATCAGGCGCTCTGGAAGGGATTGGCCGGCATCCGCGGAGCACCGGCCTGCCCCACCAGCTGATCGAGGCTGTGGCGCTCCTCCTGGCTCAGGTGCCAGCTGAGGGCTGCGGCCGTGGCCTCCACCTGCTCGCAGCTGCGCAAGCCGGGGATCGGCATCGCTCCGTGGGCGCGGCACCAGTTGAGGGCCACGGCGGCCAAACCACCCGGCCTGCCCGCACTGATCTCCGCCATGCGTTGGCGCAGTGGTTGCAGATGGGGCTCGAGCTGCTGGAACAGCCGCCGGCGCGTGCCGGTGAGCGGCCGCGCGCCAGCTGTGTTCTGGCTGTTGTAGCGGCTGAGCAATCCCAGGGCCAGTGGGCTGTAAGCAATCAGCTCGATGTTGAGCTCACGGCACACCTCCGCTACTCCGCCTGCCAGCACCGGTTGCGGTGCGAGCAGCGAGAGCTGCACCTGCAGGCTGCGCAAGGGCACCCCCTGATCGGCCAAGCGCTGATGCACCTGGCGCAACCGCACGGGGCCCATGTTTGAGACCCCCAGGCTCGCCACGGCGCCACGGCGCACCAGATCGGCCAGGCCATCGAGCAGTGGCCCCTCCTGCCAGGGGGCGTAGCGGGCGGTGCTCCAGTGCAGCTGCACCCGCTGCAAGTGGCCCTGCAGCCGCTCCTGCGAGGAGGCGAAGGCGCGCTGATAGCCCTGGCGCCCCAGCCGCCAGGGGAAGGGGGCCAATTTGGTGGCAATGCAGAGCTTGGCGCGCGGCTCGGCTGGCGCTGCCATGGCAAAACGGCCCAGCAGGGCCTCGCTGCGCCCATTGAGCCGGCCGGTGCCGTAGGAATCCGCCGTATCGAAGAAGTGCAGCCCCAGCTCCAGGCAGCGGCGGAAGGTGGCGGCCAGGGCCTCGTCGTCGCGCGCGGGGTCGTAGCCCCAGAGGAACTGGTTGCCCCAGGCCCAGGTGCCCACACCGATCCCGGGTTGATGGCTGTTGCTTGCCATGATCGAGCCAATCGGGGCCATCTCTGCGGTGAATTCTCTGCCCAGCTCAGCCATCGCCACCGCCAACGCCACCTCCAACCTTCAGCCGCCTCAAGCCGCTGAGCCACCCCAAGGCGCTAGCGAACTGCCGCCCGATCCGGTGCTGTGCGGCCACTGCGGCCGCACCGCCAGCAATGGCTTGGTGTGCATCGGCATGTGCGTGGCCGACTCCGGCTACTGATGCTGGGCCGTGGCTTGGGTTGCGGTGCTGTGTTGGCGGCAGCCGTGCTGCTGCTTGGCCCCTGGCGGCCCCTGGCGGCCGCGGAGGAGCCCTTTGGCCGTTGGCGGTACCGCCCCAACAGCTGCGTGGTGGAACACGGCGCAGCGCCCAGGTTGCGCTGCCAGGAGCTGCAGCTGGATCAACGCAGCTCGGAGGTGCTGCGCCTGAGTGTGCAGGCCGAGGCGGCTGAGCCCGGTGCTTCGATCCGGCTGACGCTGGTGGGAGCCCTGGCGGAGGGCAGCGAACCGATGGGCTGCCGCAACGGCAGTTGCTCGCTGAAGCGTCCGCTGAACGTAAAGCTGGTGAGCCTCAGCCTGGCTCGCTTTGATGGGCGCGGCCTGGTGCAGGGCCTGCCGAGTACCTGGTCGGTGCGCGGTGGCTGTCAGATCGATCCCAGCGATCTGCGCTGCGAAGCAGTGAACAGCGATCTGGCAGCCCTCGGAGAGCCGCCATGGGTGATTCGAGCTCAGCTGCGCTGATACAACCAGGCTCAGCTGGGCTGATCGGAAACGAGAGGCGGCACCCAGATTCGAACTGGGGGTAAAGGATTTGCAATCCTCTGCCTTACCACTTGGCCATGCCGCCGGACGGGAGCAAACTCCCTGTGCGGATCGTATCAGTCACGGGATGCCCGGCCGTTTGCTGGTGCTGAGCAACGGCCATGGGGAAGACCTCATCGCTCTGCGGATTTTGCAGGCGCTGCATCGCCGCCGGCCTGAGTTGGAGATTGCGGTGCTGCCCCTGGTGGGGGAGGGCGGTGCGTTCGCGGCGGCTGAGGAGGCAGGGGTGCTCAGGCGGATCGGCCCGCGCCGGCACCTGCCCAGCGGCGGCTTCAGCAACCAGAGTTTGCGGGGGCTGCTGGCCGATCTCGGGGCTGGGGTGCTCGGCCTGAGTTGGCGGCAGTGGCGGCTCGTGCGCCGCTGGGGGCGCCGCGGTGATCCCGTGCTGGCGGTGGGCGATCTGCTGCCGCTGCTGCTGGCCTGGGGCAGCGGCGCGCCTTATGGCTTCATTGGCACCCCCAAGAGCGATTACACCTGGGCGAGCGGGCCCGGTTCAGCCGGCCTTGCGGCGCTCTACCACCGCTGCAAAGGCAGTGAGTGGGATCCCTGGGAATGGACTCTGATGGCGCGGCGTCGCTGCCGCCTGGTGGCGATGCGCGATGCCCTCACCGCCCGTGGCTTGCGCCGCCACGGAGTGGACGCGCTGGCGCCGGGCAATCCGATGATGGATGGCCTGCGGGCTGAGCCTTTGCCGCCCGTGTTGCAGGGGCGCCGCCGGCTGCTGCTGCTGGGGGGCAGCCGCATGCCCGAGGCCCTGGGCAACCTGCGCCGGCTGCTGGAGGCCCTCGAACTGCTCAGCGAAGCCGAGCCCCTGTTGCTGCTGGCCCCTTGCGGCTCGCGGCCATCGCCCGAGGAGTGGGCTCCGCTGCTGCAAAGGCTGGGGTTTGAGCCGGTGCCTGGGCCACCGCCGGGGGAGGCGGCCGCCGCATGGCAGCGCGGCAGCGTGCTGCTTGTGGTGGGCCCCGGGCGGTTTGCGGCCTGGGCCGGCTGCGCCGAGGTGGGCCTGGCGGCCGCCGGCACCGCCACGGAGCAGTTGGTGGGGCTTGGTGTGCCGGCGTTGTCGTTGCCTGGGCCCGGGCCTCAGTTCAAGCTCGGCTTTGCCCAGCGCCAGAGCCGCCTGCTCGGTGGGTCGGTGGCGGTGTGCCGCACGCCGCAGGCCTTGGCCCAGGGCCTGGAGGAGTTGCTGAACGCCCCGCAGCGGCGGGCGGCCTTGGGCCGGATCGGTGCGCGGCGCATGGGCCCTGCTGGCGGCAGTGAAGCCCTGGCTCAGCTGCTGGAGGAGCGGCTGCTCACGCCCGCTGCAGGGCCAGGCGGGATGATGGGCTGACGCCTTTTGCAGCCCGCATGGCAGCGCCTCAGGACAAGGACTACGTGACCGCCTGCGGAAAGCTGGCCAGCGCTTTGAGCATCAGCATCGCCTCGGCTCGCCGCAAGGTGGATCTGGTGGCCGCCCGCGAGGGCGTGCGCGACCCCGCCGGCCGCCTCCTGATCGCCCAGCGCTTGCTGCTGGAGAGCGAAGGCGTGGGTCAGGAGTCGCGCCAGCTGTTGGATGTGCTGCTGGAGGCCGTAGCGGAAGAGGCGAACTACCTGGGCGACGACTGAGTCGCCCCTGACCTCAGCTGCGGTGCTCGAAGATCGCGCCGAAGCGGCCGCGATCGAGTTCGGCGATCACGGGGATGCACTGGAAGCTGCGCTGGGCCAGATCCAGGCGTTCTTCGCGCTCGAGCATCTGGATCAGCCGCTCGCGGGCCGGCAGCAGATAGCGCACATCATTGGCGGCGTAGGCCAATTGGGCCTCGCTCAGCTCCTCCACCCGGCCCCAGTCGCTGCTTTGGGCGCCCTTGTCGAGCTCTACGCCGCAGAGCTCGGCAACCAGCTCCTTGAGGCCGTGGCGATTGGTGTAGGTGCGGGCCAGGCGGCTGGCCACCTTGGTGCAGAACAGCGGATTCACGGCAATGCCGAGCCCTTCGCCCAGGGCGGCCACATCGAAGCGGGCGAAGTGGAACACCTTCACGATGTCGGCACGCTCCATCAGCTGCTTCAGCAGCGGCGCTTCGCTTTGGCCCCGCAGGATGCGGATGCAGCACACGTTGTCCTGGTCGTCGCTGATCTGCACCAGGCAGAGCCGATCGCGGCCATGCACCAGGCCCATGGCTTCGGTGTCCACCGCCAGGGCGCTGGAGCGGCCGAGCAGCTCATGCCATTCCGCTGTGAGGTCGGCATCGAGCACGGCGAAACGGGCTGGGCTGGAGCCGGCGGCCGGCGCTGTGGGGCTGGGCAAGGTGGTCACAGGAGCTGAAGCCATCGTCGCGGACGACCTGCCGAGCCATCCCAAAACCCAAGATCATCTTTCGCTCTTGAAAATCGAAATGAGATTGCGCTAGCAGATGGGTGTGCCGCTTGGCTGTTGTGATGCGATCTCCCCGTTTTCAGGAGCTGGCGGGCCTGGGAGCGATCCGAGCCTTTTTTGAGCAGCCCCCCATTCAGCACCTGGGGCTGGAGCTGGCGGTGTGCTGGATCCTCGAGTGCCTGCTCGATCACGACAGCTACCCCACCGCCTTGATGCACGACCTCAGCGACGCCCACCCCAAGCTGAGACTCTCGGAAACGGTGCTGCAGCAGGCGATTCACTTCCTCGATCACGAGGGGGCGATCAGCACCTACAGCCAGCGCTGCCCCAGTCGGGGGCGGCCGCGCCGCATGCTCCACCTGCTGGAGGCCCACCAACAGGCTGCACTTGAGCTGATGACGCCATGGCGGCACTGGCTTGAGGAGAATGAAGCCCATCTGCATGGCGGCGCGCATGCCCCCAGCTCTGGGTTCCACCCTGCTGCTCACCCTGCTCCTGGCTGTCGGCCTGGTGTTCTTCCTGCGGGCCGCCAGTAAAGACCGCACCACCGTGGTGGAGGTGCGCTCCTCCAAGCCTCCCTTGGAGGTGCTGCCGGTGATGGCCGACTGGCTCAAGCAGCGCGGCTGGCTGGAGCAGGAAAGCAACCCTGAGCGGCGTTTGCTGCGTTTCCGCGGCCAGGTGCAGGCCAGCGGAGGTTTGGCGGTGCTGCTTTCGTTGCTGGGAGGGGTGGGTGCCGGTTGCCTGGGCCTGGTGCTGCGTCAGCTTCTGCCTCAGCTGCACTGGTGGCCGCTGCTGCTGATCGCCCTGGGCCCTTTGGCCGGTGTGCTCTATCGCCGCCGCGCTGCTCGCGATGAATCGGTGGAGCTGCGCCTGATCAGCCACGATCAGGCCACCGGCAGCGCTTTGCGGTTGCGGGCCCATCGCGATGAGCTGATTGCGCTTGAGCAGGAGCTCGGGCCGCAGCTCGGCTTGTTCAGCGACGGCAACCTGCTCAGCTCACCGATCTGAGCCAGAGTGGTGCGCTGACACCGCCGCCTTCACCCATGGCCTGCCCGAGCGGTCTTCGCCGCAGTGTGCTGCTGGCCGGGTTCTTGCTGGCCACCTTGGGTCTGGCCGCGGTAGCGGAGGCCCCAGCCCTGCGCAGTGGCGGCAGCGATCCGCTCACGGGTGTGCGCAGCCGCCTCCAGCGCGATTGGGTGGGCCGCCGCGCCGTTGGGCGTGAGGTGGAGATTCTGGTGATGGCCGGCCATGCGGATTCCCAGGGCATCCCCGGGGCCGGAACCTCTGGCGCTGCGGTGGATCTGGCTGGCGCCCGGCCCATGCAGCCCGGCATCCGCGACGAGCTCTACTGGAATCTCGAGGTGGCCAAGCGGGTGGTGCAGCTGGGCCGGCAGCGCGGGCTCAACATCCGCTTCTACGACCCGCAGGTGCGCACCATTCACAACGGCGACGACCCCCGCACCAATTGGAGTGTGGGCAAGGCCCACGCCGCCGCCGGGGGCTATGCCCTTGAGATCCACTTCGACGCCTACGGCCCGGATGGGGTGGGATCCGGTGTGATCCCGGCGCTGCATCGCCCCCACAGCAGCCTTGATGAAAGCCTGGCCCAGGCATTCGGCGGCTACCCACGCCAGTTCCGCGGCGGCCTCGGCGGCCCCCGCCGCGGCATCACGATCCTGGAGATCGGCAAGCTCGAGGCCCCCCTGGAGCCGGCGCTGCGCAATCCAGTCAGCCGCGAGCAGGCTCTCGCCACGATCACCGCACGGGTGGTGAATGCCCTGGAGCTGGGGGTTGGCGGCGTGGCTGCACCCACCGCCGCCGCAGCCCCAGCGCCCGCTTCAGTTCACAGCCCCGTGGGGCTGGCAGCGGGCGATCAGTGAGGCGTCGCCCAGCCAGTTCTGGGGCTTGGTGAACAGATCGGTGAGCAGCGCTTCGCGGCTGCCGGCCTCGGGCTGATAGCCGTACTCCCAGCGCACCAGCGGCGGCAGCGACATCAGGATCGATTCGGTGCGGCCGTTGGTCTGCAGGCCGAAGATCGTGCCGCGGTCGAACACCAGGTTGAACTCCACGTAGCGGCCGCGGCGATACAGCTGGAACTGGCGCTCGCGCTCGCCGTAGGGGGTGTTGTGGCGCTTCTCGGCGATCGGCACGTAGCTGGGCAGGAAGGCATTGCCGCAGGCGCTGGCCAGGGCGAACAGCTGCTCCCAGCTCTGGGGCTGAGCGCCCACGCGCTGGCCCGCGGCGGCGGCGGGGCCTTGGGGGGCCTGGCCCTTGTAGAGCACGCCGCGAGGGTCTTGGTAGTCGTAGAAGATGCCGCCCACGCCGCGGGTTTCATCGCGGTGCTTCAGATAGAAGTATTCGTCGCACCAGGGCTTGAACACCTCATAGAAGGCGGGGTTCACGCTGTCGCAGGCGCCCTTGAGGGTGCTGTGGAAATGCTTGGCGTCGTCGAGGAAGGGGTAGTAGGGGGTGAGGTCGGCGCCGCCGCCGAACCACCACACCGGGCCCGCTTCGAAATAGCGGTAGTTGAGGTGAACGGTGGGGATGTAGGGGTTGCGCGGGTGCAGCACCATCGAGGTGCCGGTGGCGAACCAGCGGTGGCCCTTGGCCTCCGGGCGCTGGCTGAGGATCGAGGGGGGCAGCTCACTGCCTTCCACCTCGGAGAAGTTCACGCCGCCCTGCTCAAAGATGCGGCCGCCCTTCATCACGCGGGAACGGCCGCCGCCGCCTTCTGGCCGCACCCAGCTTTCCTCTTGAAAGCGGCCGCTGCCATCGAGCTGCTCCAGCCCGGCGCAGATCGAATCCTGCAGCCCCATCAGCAGCGCCTTGGCCCGCTGGCGTGAATCGGCCGGAGGCGCCTCCAGAGCCGTGGCGGCGGCAGGGCTGGCGCTCGGGCTGCCCAGCTTGGCTTTGGCTCGCGACAGCAGGCCCTTCAACATCAATCCAACCGCCCGGTGGGGCTCAGGCAAACCGCCTCACCTTTTCAGCTCAACGGGCCGCGGCACAAGCTTTCGAGAGAGTTCGTGATCACGATTGCGGTATGCCCGTGGCAGTGGCGGGCCCGCGCCAGGCCTTCCCAGCAGCCGCTTCTAGGATCCGGGTCCTTTCCTCCCGCCCGATGGCCAGCGCAGATCAGGCCTTAACCCAGGCCCTCGCCGCCCTCGAGCCCCTCACCGATGCCGGCAGCGGCCGCAGCCTGCTGGAACTGCAGTGGATTCAGCAGGTGCGCGTGCAGAACAACCGTGTGGTGTTCCGCCTGGCCCTGCCCGGCTATGCCAATGCCCAGCGCGAGCGCATCGCCGCCGATGCCCGCGGCGCCCTGCTGCAGCTGGGTGGCATCGAGGATGTGCAGATTGAGCTGGCCCCCCCACCGGCGCCCGCGCCCACCCATCAGCAGGCGCCGATCGGTGCGGCGGGCCATGGCGGTGGTGGGCCGGAGAAGCAGCCCATCCCCGGCGTGAAGCAGGTGATTGCCGTGAGCAGCGGCAAGGGCGGCGTGGGCAAGAGCACCGTGGCGGTGAACCTGGCCTGTGCCCTGGCGGCTTCTGGCCTGAAGGTGGGCCTGCTGGATGCGGATATCTACGGCCCCAACGCCCCCACGATGCTGGGGGTGGCGGATCAAACGCCGCAGGTGAGCGGCAGCGGCAACGCCCAGATCCTCACGCCGCTGGAGAGCTGCGGCATCGCCATGGTGTCGATGGGGCTGCTGATCGATGCGGATCAGCCGGTGATCTGGCGCGGCCCGATGCTCAACGGCATCATTCGCCAGTTCCTCTATCAGGTGGAGTGGGGTGAGCGCGATGTGCTCGTGGTGGATCTGCCCCCCGGCACTGGCGATGCCCAGCTCAGCCTCGCCCAGGCGGTGCCCATGGCGGGGGTGATCATCGTCACCACACCGCAGATGGTGTCGCTGCAGGATGCGCGCCGCGGCCTGGCGATGTTCCAGCAGCTCGGCGTGCCCGTGCTGGGGGTGGTGGAGAACATGACGGCCTTCATCCCGCCCGATGCGCCCGAGAAGCGCTACGAGCTGTTTGGCGCCGGCGGTGGTGCTCAGTTGGCGCAGGAGAGCGGGGTGCCGCTGCTGGCGCAGCTGCCGATGGAGCTGGCGGTGGTGCAGGGCGGCGATGGCGGCCGCCCCGCGGTGCTCAGTGCTCCGGAATCAGCCACCGCTGCGGCGTTCCGTGATCTGGCGGCTGGCCTGCCGCTGGCGGCCGCCGCATGACCCTGCTGGGCCTCTGGGGCCGGCGCCGCAGCGCCCTGTTCGCCGCTGGTGGATCGCGCCGGCGCCGCTGGGTGGATCGCGTCGACAAGCTGCTCTGGTGGATCCCCCTGGCGATGATTTTCGTGTCGGGGATCCTGATCGCCAGCACGCAGCGCCAGGCTGATTACGCTGATTGGTATCAGCACTGGATCACCGCTGCGGTGGGCCTGGCGATCGCCTTGGGCCTGGCGCGGGTGCCCGTGGAGAGCATCACCCGCTGGCCCTGGGTGATCTACGGCGTCACCGTGGCCAGCTTGATCGCGGTGCGGGTGGTGGGGGTGAGCGCCCTCGGCGCCCAGAGCTGGATCAACATCGCCGGCTTCAATGTGCAGCCCTCGGAGTTCGCCAAGATCGGCGCGATCCTGCTGCTGGCGCGCGTGCTCTCGCGCCATCCGGTGGAGCGGCCCGTGGATCTGGTGCGGCCGGTGGCGATCATCAGCTTCCCCTGGTTGCTGGTGCTGGTGCAGCCCGATCTGGGCACCTCTTTGGTGTTTGGCGCGGTGCTGCTGGTGATGATGTTCTGGTCGGGCATGCCCGGCAGCTGGGTGGTGCTGTTTCTCTCGCCGGTGATCACCGCGATCGTGGCGGGGGTGTTTCCGTGGCTGCTGCTGGCCTGGATTCCCGCCATGGGCCTGCTGGCCTGGAAGAGCCTCCCCTGGAAGCGCGCCGGTTTGTCGCTGGTGCTCACGGTGCAGGGGCTCTTTGCTATGGCCACCCCCTGGCTGTGGAACAACTTCCTGCAGCCCCACCAGCGCGATCGCCTCACCCTGTTTCTCGATCCCAATAAGGACCCGCTGGGCGGGGGCTACCACCTGCTGCAGAGCACGGTGGGTATTGGCTCAGGAGGCTGGTTTGGCACCGGTTTGCTGCAGGGCCACCTCACCCTGCTGCGCTTCATTCCCGAGCAGCACACCGATTTCATCTTCAGCGCCCTGGGCGAGGAGCTGGGCTTTGTGGGCTCGGTGCTGGCGGTGCTGGGCTTTGTGTTCTGGATCTGGCGGCTGCTGCAGATCGCCGGCAAGGCCCGCAGCGATGTGGAGTCGCTGGTGGTGGTGGGTGTGGGCGCGATGGTGATGTTCCAGGTGGTGGTGAACATCAACATGACCATCGGTCTCGGGCCGATCACCGGCATTCCCCTGCCGTGGTTGAGCTATGGCCGCTCGGCGATGTTGGTGAATTTCATCGCGCTGGGGCTGTGTGCTTCGGTGGCGCGCCGCGGTGTTCATTCGGGAGTGCCCCGCTGGTGAGCCTCGAGCGCCTGCGGCAGCGGCTGGCCGAGGGGGTGCCAGCCGGCAGCTGCGACGACGACAGCGTGCGGCGTCAGTGGTGGGCAGCCCTCGCCACCCTGCAAGACGACTTCCTGCTGCCCCTGGGCGCGCAGCAGGGCGTGTGGCTTGCCGCGCCGCTGCCGGCGCTGCATGAGCCCGCCTTGCTGCAGCAGCTGCAGGGCTGGGTGTGGGCGCCGGCTGAGCTGGGGGATCTGTTGCAGGCCGGTTCGCCCCTGTTGCCGCCCGGGGTGAGCACAGCCCCGGCGCGGGCCGCCGGTGGCTTCCAGCGCCTGCCGCTGCTGGAGGCCGATGGCACCGACCCGCTGCTGCTGGTGCTCACCCCGCGCCTGCAGGTGGCCATGGCGCTGCTGGGTGAGCCGGGCCAGCGGCGGCTGGTGGTGCGCTTTGATCCGCCCACGCTCTCGGCGGCGCTGAGCCTGTTGGATGAGCGCCTGCAGCACACCGACCCTGAGCAGGGCCAGCGGCTGCGCCAGGCGATTCAGGCCCTGGGGCCGCTGCAGAGCGATGAACAACTGGCCCAGCGCTTCTGGCCGCGGCTGGCGGAGCGCTTGGCCGCCATGGCCCCGAGCCTCACCCTGCAGCCGCTGGTGCACCGCAGCTCCGCTGCCGATGCTGCAGCCGCCTCCAGCAGCCCCAGCAGCGAACTGGCCCTGCTGGAGGCCCTCACCCATGAGGTGCGCACACCCCTGGCCACGATTCGCACCCTGATCCGGTCGCTGCTGCGCCGCAGCGATCTGCCGGAGCTGGTGCGCCAGCGCCTGCAGCAGATCGATGGGGAGTGCAGCGAGCAGATTGATCGCTTCGGGCTGATCTTTCTGGCGGCGGAATTGCAGCGGGAGCCTCCCAGTGAGGATCAGGCGTTGGCCCGCACCGATCTGGCCCGGCTGCTGGAGCAGCTCGAGCCGGTGTGGCGCCAGCAGTTGTTGCGCCGCAGCCTGGCGATGGAGCTCCGCTGCAGCCCGGATCTGCCGCTGGTGCTCAGCGATCCGGCCCGGCTGGAAACGGTGCTGGGCGGCTTGGTGGATCGCTTCAGCCGCGGCTTGCCGGCCGGCGCGGTGGTGCGCCTGAGCCTGCAACCCGCCGGCGCCCGCCTCAAGCTGCGCTTCAGCGCCAGTGCCGCGGTGCTGGTGGAGCCGGGCGAAGCCGCTGCGGCTGAGCGGGTGGGGCCGGTGCTCAGCTGGAACCCCGGCACCGGCAGCCTGCAGCTGAGCCGGCAGGCCACCCAGCGCTTGTTCCACAGCCTGGGGGGGCGGCTGGCGGAGCGGGCCGGCAACGATCTCACGGTGTTTTTCCCCGTGGCGAGCAGCTGATCGAGCGGGTTTGTTGACGGGTGTGAAGACCCCGCCGCCGCAGGCTGTTGGGCCCAAAACACGGTGCTAGCTTCCGGTCGAAACGGTCTGCGGTCCGCCGACTCCCCTCTCCGGAACAGCCATGGCATTGAGCGGTCAACTCCCGAAGTACATCGGCAGCACGGGCGGTCTGCTCAACGCCGCTGAAACCGAAGAGAAGTACGCCATCACCTGGACCAGCAGCAAGGTTCAGGCGTTCGAGCTTCCCACCGGTGGCGCTGCCCACATGAACGAGGGCGAGAACATCATGTATTTCGCTCGCAAGGAGCAGTGCCTGGCCCTGGGCACCCAGCTGCGCACCAAGTTCAAGCCCCGCATCGAGGACTACAAGATCTACCGGATCTTCCCCGGCGGCGACACCGAATTCCTGCACCCCAAAGATGGCGTGTTCCCCGAGAAGGTGAACGAGGGTCGTCCGATGGTGGGTCACAACGCCCGTCGCATCGGCCAGAACGGCAACCCCGCCAGCATCAAGTTCACCGGCAAGAACACCTTCGATTCCTGAGTGCTGCACGCCCCATCCCGCTACCAGCGGTGGGGCGATCAACCTCTATAAAGGCGGGGCCAGGCGCCCCGTTTTTTTTGCCTGCACGCCCCGTGATGCCTTCTCCCGACCGCGCCACTGTTCTGGCCCAGGCTGAGGCGGGCAGCAGCTTCATCCCGATCTGGCGCACCTGGCCGGCGGATCTGGAAACACCGCTCACCACCTGGCTCAAGGTGGGGGCCGGCAGTGAGCACGGCGTGCTACTGGAGAGCGTGGAGGGCGGTGAGCGCATCGGCCGTTGGAGCTTTGTGGTGAGCGATCCGCTGTGGACGCTCACGGTGCGTGGTGATCAGGCGCAGCAGTGCTGGCGCGATGGACGCCAGAGCCAGCACAACGGCAATCCCTTTGATCTGCTGCGCGATGCGCTCAAGCCCTACACCCCCTCCTCCATTCATGGGCTGCCGCCGGTGGGGCAGCTGTTTGGCTTCTGGGGCTACGAGCTGATCCGTTGGATTGAGCCGAGCGTGCCGGTGCATCCCACCGCCGCAGATGGCCCGCCGGATGGCTGCTGGATGCTGGCCGACAGCCTGCTGGTGTTCGATCAGGTGAAACGGCAGATCACGGCGGTGGCCTACGCCGATTGCACGGCTGGCGCGGATCCTGCTGCCGCCTACGACGCCGCGATCGAGCGCCTCGATCGGCTGGAGCGGCGCATGCACGCCCCGTTGCCGCCGGATCTCACGCCCCTCGATTGGCGCGAATCGCCCACCGCCGAACTGCCCACCCGCAGCAACCGCAGCCGCGAGGATTTCGAAGCGGCCGTGCTCACCGCCAAGGAACACATCGCGGCGGGCGATGTGTTCCAGCTGGTGATCAGCCAGCGCCTGGAAACGCAGGTGCAGCGCGAGCCCTTTGAGCTGTACCGCAGCCTGCGGATGGTGAACCCTTCGCCTTATATGGCGTTCTTCAACTTCGGCGGCTGGCATCTGATTGGCTCCAGCCCGGAGGTGATGGTGAAGGCCGAGCCAATGGCCGATGGCAGTGGCCGGGTGAAGGCCTCGCTGCGTCCCATTGCCGGCACCCGCCCCCGCGGCGCCGATGAGGCGGAGGATCAGGCGCTCGAGGCCGATCTGCTGGCCGATCCGAAGGAGCGGGCCGAGCACGTGATGCTGGTGGACCTGGGCCGCAACGATCTGGGCCGTGTGTGCCAGCCCGGCAGCGTGAGCGTGAGCGAGCTGATGGTGATCGAGCGCTACTCCCACGTGATGCACATCGTGAGTGAGGTGGAGGGCCTGCTCGATCCGGCGCGTGATGTGTGGGATCTGCTGATGGCCTCCTTCCCGGCCGGCACCGTGAGCGGTGCGCCCAAGATCCGTGCCATGCAGCTGATCCATGCCCTGGAGCCCGATGCGCGCGGGCCCTATTCCGGTGTGTATGGCGCCATGGATCTCGGTGGTGCCCTCAACACCGCCATCACGATCCGCACGATGGTGGTGCTGCCGGATGCCGATGGCGGCTGGCGGGTTCAGGTGCAGGCCGGCGCTGGCCTGGTGGCGGATTCCGTGCCGGCGTCTGAGTTCCAGGAAACCCTCAACAAGGCCCGAGGCATGCTCAAGGCTCTGGCGTGCCTGGCATGAGCCAACCGCTTTTGCTCAAGGGCTTCGAAGTGGAGCTCTACACCGGCCGCGCCGACGGCACCGTGGTGGGTTGCTCGGCTGAAGCCGCAGCCGCCCTCGAGGGTTTCGTGACCGAGCCCGATTGCCGCAACCTTGAATACACCACCCCACCAGCGGCCAGCTACGCCGAGCAGCTGCAGCTGCTGGTGGAGCCGCGCCAGCGCCTGCGCCACTGGCTGGCGGATCGGGAGCTCACCCTGCTGCCCGGCAGCACCCTGAGCACCGGCGACAGCCATCGCTTCGAGCGCTCCGATCCCGCCAACCCGTATCACGCCTACATCGAGGCCACCTACGGCACCCGGGTGGTGACGGCCAGCGTGCACATCAACCTGGGCCTCACCGACATGGAGGCCCTGTTTGCGGCCTGCCGCCTGGTGCGCTGTGAAGCGGCGCTGCTGCTGGCCCTCAGCGCCAGTTCACCGTTTCTCGATGGCGCGGCCACCGGTGCCCATTCCCAGCGCTGGTTGCAGTTCCCGATCACACCGGAGCAGGTGCCGCTGTTTGAGAACCACCAGCACTACGTGCGCTGGGTGGAGGAGCAGCTGCAGCTGGGCACGATGCAAAACGTGCGCCACCTGTGGACGTCTGTTCGGCCCAACGGCGACAACCGGCCTCACGATCTCAACCGGCTCGAGATCCGCATCTGCGATCTGATCGCTGATCCGCTGTTGCTGCTGGCGGTCACGGCCTTCGCCGAGCTCCGCATTCAGCAATTGCTGCGTGATCCAAAGGCCCACGACCCTTTGCACGCCAGTGCCCTCAGCCTGGAGCAGCTGGCGGAGCTCGCGGATGCCAACGACCGGGCCGCAGCTCGCTGCAGCCTGGAGGCAGAGCTGCGGCACTGGCGCAGCGGCGAGCCACTGCCCGCTCGCCAGTGGCTGCAGGCGGAGCTCGAGGCGCTGGCCCCTCTGGCCCAGCAGCTGGAGCTGGAGCGCTGGCTGGCACCCCTGCACGCGGTGCTGGAGCAGGGCAACCATGCGCAGCAATGGATCTCAGCCCATGCCGCCGGTGCAGCCGTGGCCCCCTTGATCGCGGCTGGCGCGGCGGCGATGGCTCAGCGCGAAAGCGAGCTCACGGCCTTGCTTGCGACAGACGGCGCAGCCGCTTTGGGATGATCATGGCCAAGCTCTTTGCCTCGCACACGTCCATGGGGCTCACCCTCGCCGCCAACGAAGCCTCTGCTGTCGCGGTTGAGCCCCGGGTGACGCGTCTGCTCGATGAGCGGCTCGAGCTGGTGGAAGACCTCTGGCAGACGGTGCTGCGCAGTGAATGTCCGCCGCAGCAGGCGGAGCGGCTGCTGCGGATGAAGGAGATCAGCTGCGCGGTGGATGGTCTGCCCGGCGATGTCGCGTCCGCGGAAGCCACGGAGGCCTCCACGGCCGAAATCATTCAGGTGATCCGCGAGATGGATCTGGCGGAGGCCATCGCCGCGGCCCGCGCCTTTTCGCTCTATTTCCAGCTGGTCAACATCCTCGAGCAGCACATCGAGGAAGACAGCTATCTCGCCAGCCTCAGGGCCCATCACCCGGAGGATCTCAATGATCCCTTCGTGCCGCCCCTGGCCAGCCAAACCGAACCGGCCACCTTCCGCGAGCTGTTCACCCGCCTGCGGGCCCTTGGGGTACCGCCCGCTCAGATCGAGCAGCTGCTCACGGAGCTCGACATCCGCCTGGTGTTCACGGCTCACCCCACTGAGATCGTGCGCCACACCGTGCGCCATAAGCAGCGGCGGGTGGCGGCCCTGATCCAGCAGCTGCAGCAGAGCCAGCCCTCCAACCTCAACGACCACCAGAACCTGCGCCTGCAGCTCGAGGAGGAAATCCGGCTGTGGTGGCGCACCGATGAGCTGCACCAGTTCAAGCCTTCGGTGCTGGATGAGGTGGATTACGCCCTCCACTACTTCCAGCAGGTGCTCTTCGGCGCGATGCCGCAGCTGCGCCAGCGCATCCGCAAGGCCCTCACGGCCACCTACCCGGATGTGCTGCCCCCCAGCGATGCCTTCTGCACCTTCGGCTCCTGGGTGGGGTCCGATCGCGATGGCAACCCCTCGGTCACCCCGGACATCACTTGGCGAACTGCTTGCTATCAGCGCCAGTTGATGCTCGAGCGCTATGTGGCGGCGGTGGGAGATCTGCGCGATCAGCTCAGCATCTCGATGCAGTGGAGCCAGGTGAGTGCGCCGCTGCTCGAATCCCTGGAGATGGACCGGCTGCGCTTCCCCGAGATTTACGAGGAGCGCGCCGCCCGCTACCGGCTCGAGCCCTACCGGCTCAAGCTCAGCTACGTGCTCGAGCGCCTGCGGCTCACCCATCAACGCAACCAGCAGCTGGCCAGCGCCGGCTGGGAAGCACCGGGCGAAACCCGGCCGCCGCTGCCGGAATTCGGCCAGGGTGTGCTGGCTGCGGCCCCAGCCCCAGAGCTGCACTACGCCACGGTGACGGAATTCCGCACCGACCTGGAGCTGATCAACGACAGCCTGCAGGGCACCGGCCTGAGCTGCGAGCCCCTGGAGAACCTGATCGCCCAGGTGCACACCTTTGCCTTCTGCCTGGCCAGCCTTGATATCCGCCAGGAGAGCACCCGCCATAGCGATGCTCTCGATGAGCTGAGCCGCTACCTGCAGTTGCCGGTGCCCTACGGCGAGATGGAGGAGGCGCAGCGGGTGGAGTGGCTCCTCACCGAGCTGCAAACCCGCCGGCCCCTGATCCCGCCGGCGGTGCAGTGGAGTGCCGCCACCGCTGAAACCTTCGATGTGCTGCGGGTGGTGCATCGCCTCCAGCAGGAATTCGGCAGCCGCATCTGCCGCACCTATGTGATCTCGATGAGTCACACGGTGTCGGATCTGCTGGAGGTGCTGCTGCTGGCCAAGGAGGCCGGCCTGGTGGATCCGATGGCCCAGCGCTCCGATCTGCTGGTGGTGCCGCTGTTTGAAACGGTGGAAGACCTCAAAGCCGCTCCGGCGGTGATGGAGCGCCTGTTCAGCGAGCCCTTCTACCGGCAGCTGATCGCCAGCACCAGCCCCACCGGCAAGCCGCTGCAGGAGCTGATGCTCGGCTACTCCGACAGCAACAAGGATTCGGGTTTCCTCTCCAGCAACTGGGAGATTCACCAGGCGCAGATTGCGCTGCAGCAGCTGGCCACCCGCCACAGCGTGGCGCTGCGCATCTTCCACGGCCGCGGCGGCTCCGTGGGGCGCGGCGGCGGCCCCGCCTATCAGGCGATCCTGGCTCAGCCCAGCGGCACCCTCAACGGTCGCATCAAGATCACCGAGCAGGGCGAAGTGCTCGCCTCCAAATACTCCCTGCCGGAGCTGGCGCTCTACAACTTGGAAACCGTGTCGACGGCGGTGATCCAGAACAGCCTGATCACCAGCCATGTGGATGACACCCCCGATTGGAATGAGCTGATGGCGCGGCTGGCGGCCTCCTCCCGTAGCCACTACCGCGCCCTGGTGCACGACAACCCGGATCTGGTGGCCTTCTTCCAGCAGGTGACGCCGATTGAGGAGATCAGCAAGCTCCAGATCTCCAGCCGGCCGGCCCGCCGCAAGAGCGGTGCCAAGGATCTCTCCAGCCTGCGCGCCATCCCCTGGGTGTTCGGTTGGACCCAGAGCCGTTTCCTGCTGCCCAGCTGGTTTGGCGTGGGCGCAGCGCTGCAGGAGGAGCTCGACAGCGACCCCGGCCAGCTGGAGCTGTTCCAGCAGCTGTATCAGCGCTGGCCCTTCTTCCGCATGCTGATCTCCAAGGTGGAGATGACCCTCTCGAAGGTGGATCTGGATCTGGCCCATCACTACGTGCGCTCGCTCGGGCGCCCGGAGCTGCGCGAGGCGTTTGAGCAGATCTTTGATGTGATCGCCAAGGAATTCGTGCTCACCCGCGATCTGGTGCTGGCGATCACCGGTCATCAGCGGTTGCTGGATGGTGACCCGGCGCTGCAGCTCTCGGTGGAGTTGCGCAACCGCACGATCATTCCCCTGGGCTACCTGCAGGTGGCGTTGCTGCGGCGCCTACGCGATCAGAACCGTCAGCCCCCCATGAGCGAAGCCGCCGCCAGCGACGACGGCCGCACCTACAGCCGCAGTGAGCTGCTGCGCGGTGCCCTGCTCACCATCAATGGCATCGCCGCTGGCATGCGCAACACCGGCTGAGGCGGCGCGGTGCTCGATTCCCTGCTGATTCCCTTCCGCTCGCAGCCGCAGCCGCCAGCGCTGCCGGAGGGTTACAGCCTCCAGAGCGAGCGGCCGCCCCTGGCCGACGAGCTCAACGCCCTTCTGGTGGAGTGTGGCGACCCCAGCCGCCCGCTGGCGCGCTTGGAAGCGGCCCTCGAGCGCAGCAGCTGGCAGCTGAGTGTGCGCAATTCGGCTGATCAGCTGGTGGGCTTTGTGCGCGTGACCAGTGATCTGGCTCTCAACGCCAATCTCTGGGATCTCAGCGCCCATCCGGCTGATCCCCAGCAGGAGCGTTTGATGATCGTGCTGGTGCACACCGCCTTGAGCCGGCTGCGGCGGGAGTTGCCGGGCTGCAGCATCTCGGTGGCCGCAGCACCGATGGCGCAGGAAGCGCTCAAGCGCCATGGATTTGTGGTGGATCCCGGCGGGATCCGGGCCATGGGCCTCAGCCTCTGATCCGCAGCTGCGGCCGTCTTCCAGGCATCAAAAAGCCCCGCCGAAGCAGGGCTGAAGGGTGAGAGGGCCGCTCCGAATCTCACGAGCATGGAGGGACTCGAACCCCCGACACTCAGAACCGGAATCTGATGCTCTATCCAACTGAGCTACATGCCCTCGCGGGAGCAGCACCTCACTGGCCTTACCTTAGCCGTCAGAGCGCCCCAGACCCATTCGGCTGCATCGCCTGGAGCTGCGCCAGTTCCGCAACTACAGCGGCCTGAAGCTCGCCTTTGAGGCGCCGCGGTTGCTGGTGATCGGCCGCAATGGTGAGGGCAAATCCAACCTGCTCGAAGCGGTGGAGCTGCTCGGCAGCCTGCGTTCGCACCGCTGCAGCAGCGATCGAGATCTGATCCGCCAGGGGGAGCGCCAGGCGTTGATCAGCGCCGCCTGTGAGGGGGGCGATCAGCTCGAACTGGAGCTGCGCCGCCAGGGCGGCCGCCAGGCCCGCCGCAACGGCAAGCTGCTGGAGCGGCAGCACGAGCTGATCGGTCCGCTGCGGTGTGTGGGGTTCAGCGCCCTGGATCTGGAGCTGGTGCGGGGGGAGCCCGCTTTGCGGCGCCAGTGGCTCGATCGGGTGGTGCTGCAGCTCGAACCCGTGTATGCCGAACTGCTCAGCCGCTATGGGCGCCTGCTGCGCCAGCGCTCGCAGTTGCTGCGGCGCGGCCTGGGGGCCGGCATGCAGCCGGAGCTGCTGGAGGCGTTTGATCAGCAGATGGCCCTGATTGGCACGCGCCTGCATCGCCGGCGCCTCAGGGCCCTGCGGCGCTTGGAACCGCTAGCCGCGGCCTGGCAGGAGCGCCTCAGCGGCGGCCGCGAGCAGCTGCAGCTGCGCTACGTGCCCGGCAGCGTGCTTGAAGGGGAGGAGGCGGAAGCGCCCTGGCGCGATGCCCTGCTGGAGCAGCTGCGGCAGCAGCGGCCGGAGGAGCTACGGCTCGGCCAGTGCAGCGTGGGGCCCCATCGCGATGAGGTGGCCCTGGAGCTGGGGGAGCAGCCGGCCCGCCGCTACGGATCAGCGGGGCAGCAGCGCACGCTGGTGCTGGCCTTGAAGCTGGCGGAGCTGGAGCTGGTGCAGCAGCTCTGGGGGGAGCCGCCGCTGCTGCTGCTCGACGACGTGCTGGCCGAGCTCGATCCAGGCCGGCAGCAGCTGTTGCTGGAGGCCGTGGGCGAGGGGCATCAGTGCCTGGTGAGCGCCACGCACCTGGGGGCCTTCAGCGGTGGCTGGCATCAGCGTTCGCAGGTGGTGACCGTTGAGGCCGGCAGCCTGTTGCCCAGCCAGTAAGGTGATTTGCTGTTTTGCCTGGATCTGATGACCCAAGCGGCCTGCCTCCACCCCAACCCGGGATGGACCGGAGCTGAGACCTTCTCCGCAAGCCCCCAAGCACCCAGTGCCACCGAGATGGTGGGTAAACACTGCATTCTCGAGCTGTACAACTGCGATTCCGCCAAGCTCGACGACGAGGCTTTCCTCAGGAACGCCATCACCACCGCTGCGAAGCGTGCTGGCGCCACACTCCTGAACTTGATCACCCACCGGTTCGATCCCCAGGGTGTGACGGGGCTGGCTCTACTGGCCGAATCCCATATTTCGATCCACACCTGGCCCGAATCGGGTTATGCGGCTGTGGATGTGTTCACCTGCGGTGATCACACCATGCCCGAACGGGCCTGCATCGTGCTCAGCGAAGAGCTCGACGCCGGCAACTACAAGCTCAAGAGCTTCCGCCGCGAAACCCCGGGTTCCGTGGCTGGCGCTGAGCGCGAACCCGCCCTGGCCGCGGCCTGATCACAGCGCCGGCCTGGTGTGTTCAGCCCCTCCTTCGGGAGGGGCTTTTTCATGGCTGCTCGCTGCTGCGCAGCTGCCGCGCTGCCAGGGCTGGAAACAGCATCACCGTGACCGTTGCCCCCGCCACCAGTGCCGTGGCCTGGCTGGCCGAGAGCACGGCGCGCTGCAGGGCCAGCATGGCGATGGCCACCACCAGCGGCAGCTGGGTGCCGCAGTCGAGGGCCAGGGCCAGCCGGGCCCGGGGCGGCAGGCTGAAGCGCTGCAGCCACCAGATCGGTGCGCCGCGCACCAGCAGCATTGCCAGCGCCACCACTGGGATCCAGAGGATGGTGAGGGGCTGCTCGGCCAGCGCCGTGAAATTGAGGCGCATGCCCGAGTTGATGAAAAACAGCGGAATCAGAAAGCCGCTGCCCAGCCCATCCAGCCGGTCGGCCAGGGCCTGGCGATGGCTGGCGTTGGTGCCGTAGCGGAGCAGCACGCCTGTCACCAGCGCCCCCAGCACCA
>VGPP01000002.1 GCA_016882585.1 Cyanobacteria bacterium M_surface_7_m2_037 | reverse complement strand
AGGAGGGGGGCAATTTGATCCGGGCGGAACGGGTGGTGTATCTGGTGGATGGTGAGCGGCTGATTGCCATACCCCCCACGGGCCAGCAGGTGTTCAGCCGCGTTCGGATTCCGCAGAAACCCGCAACCTCAGCGACGGCTCCCGCGGCGGCAACACCCGCTGCGGCCGCTCAGCCATGAGCTTGGTGTTGGATCATGTGGCGCTCACCATCGGTGGGCGGCCCCTGGTGAAGCAGGTGAGCCTCAACCTCAATCCTGGCGAAGTGGTGGGTCTGCTTGGGCCCAACGGTGCGGGTAAAACCACCACCTTCAATCTGGTCACGGGATTGCTGCGGCCCGATTCGGGTGCCGTGGTGATGGATGGCCAATCGGTGGCCGATCTTTCGATGCCTCAGCGGGCACGGCTGGGTATCGGCTATCTGCCCCAGGAAGCGAGTGTGTTCCGCAACCTCAGCGTGCGCGACAACCTTCTGCTGGCCCTGCAGGAAAGTGCGGCACCCCGCAACCAGCGCAGCCAGCGGGTGGAAGAGCTGGTGGATGACTTTCATCTACGCCCGTTTGTGGAGCGCAAAGGTTTCCAGCTCTCCGGCGGTGAACGCCGGCGCTGCGAAGTGGCTCGCGCCCTGGCTGTGGGGGAACACGGCCCGCGCTATCTGCTCTTGGACGAACCGTTTGCCGGGGTGGATCCCCTGGCCGTGGCCGATCTGCAGAGCCTGATCGCCCGGCTGCGCGATCGCGGCATGGGGATCCTGATCACCGATCACAACGTGCGCGAAACCCTCGCCATCACCGATCGGGCCTACATCCTCACCGAGGGCAGCATCCTGGCCAGCGGGCCCTCGCGCGAAATGGCCAACGACCCCCTGGTGCGGCGCCACTATCTCGGGGAGGACTTCAAGCTGTGAGTTCCCTTCCTTCCTTCATCGACCCTCTCCAGCGCCAGCTGCAGCGGTTGAGGCGCCAATGGCAGCGGTTGCCGTTGATGGATCGTTGGCTGTCTTCGGAGTTGCTCGGCCCGCTGCTGTTTGGCATTGCCGCCTTCACCGCGGTATCGCTGTCGGTGGGGGTGGTGTTTGAGCTGGTGCGCAAGGTGGCCGAAGCCGGCCTGCCGCCACTGGTGGCGATGCAGGTGTTGGGGCTCCGGTTGCCGGGCTTCCTGGTGCTCTCCTTCCCCATGGCCACCTTGATGGCCACGTTGCTGGCTTTCAGCCGGCTCTCGAGCTCCAGCGAACTCACCGCCTTGCGCAGCATCGGTGTGCCCACCTGGCGGATGGTGGTTCCGGCGCTGATGGTGGCGGCGTTGATGACGCTGCTCACCTTTGTGTTCAACGATGTGATCGTGCCCAGCGCCAACCTCGCGGCTGCCGACACACTCGATTCCGCCCTTGGACGCTCGGTGGCCGCTGAGCGGGGCGACAACGTGGTGTATTCGCGCTACGCCCAGCTCACCAGCATCGATGACAAGGGCCGGGAGCGCACCGGCAATGACCTGGCTCAGCTGTTTTATGCCCGCCGTTTTCGCGAGGGCAAGATGTATGAAGTCACCCTGGTGGATTTCACCAAGGCCGGCCACCAACAGCTGCTGATCGCGAAGACCGGCGTGTGGAACGAGCCCCGCAGCATGTGGGAGTTTCGCGATGGCCGGATTGTGGATATCGACAGCGCCAACAACCGCACCACCTCGGCTGATTTCGATCGCTACTTCTACCCCTTCACCAAGGCGCCCTTGGATGTGGGCAAGCTGCCCAGCGATGCAGCCCAGATGACCGTGGCTCAGGCTTGGCGGGCTGAAGCGCTGCTGGAGCAAGCCGGCGATCGCAAGGAAGCACGGCGCTTGCGGGTGCGCATCCAGGAGAAATTCGCCTTTCCGGCCATTTGCCTGGTGTTCGGGCTGATCGGCAGCAGCCTTGGGGTGCGCCCGAATGCCCGCACCAGCCGCAGCCAGGGCTTTGGCATCAGCGTGCTGCTGATCTTCGGGTATTACCTGATGTCGTTCATTTTCAGCTCGCTGGGGATCAAAGGCACCTTGATGCCCTTTTTCGCCGCCTGGATGCCGGTGTTCATCGGCCTGGCGGGTGGTCTTGTGCTGTTGAGACAAGCCAGCCGCTGAGCCCGCCCTTCACGGCAGACTGGGCGCCATTCCTCGAACTGTTCTCCCTTTTCGTGACCGATCCGGTTCTGGCCCTTGGCCTCGGTGCCTTCGCCTTGTTGTTGCTGGCACTTCCCCTGGCCTTCTGGAGTGTGAGCGGCGGCGGCCAGGGCAGCCAGGCTGTGCGTTTGATGGTGGCGGCGGCCAACCTGGCCCTCACCGCTCAGCTCGTGTTGCGCTGGTGGCAGTCGGGCCATTTCCCGATCAGCAACCTCTACGAATCGCTCTGCTTCCTGGCCTGGGCCTGCACGCTCACCCAGTTGCTGGTGGAGCGCAGCTATCCCTCGCCGATCGTGGCGGCCGCAGCCACCCCGATGGGGCTCGGTTGTGTGGCCTTTGCCAGCTTCGCCCTGCCCGATCAGCTGCAGCAGGCTGCTCCGCTTGTGCCGGCTCTGCGCTCCAGCTGGCTCGTGATGCACGTGAGCGTGATCATGGTGAGCTATGCGGCCCTGTTGGTGGGTTCGCTGCTCTCTCTGGCGGTGCTGTTCACCGATCGCGGTCAACAGCTCGAGCTACGCAGCAGTTCCATCGGCAGCGGCGCCTTCCGCCAAGCCAGCCTGGCCACCGAAGGTGGTGCACCCGCGGGCCTGCAGCTCAGCAGCGCCACCCTCTCGCTGAGTGAACAGCTCGACAGCCTCAGCTATCGCACGATCACGGTGGGCTTCCTACTGCTCTCGATCGGCATCGTGAGCGGTGCGGTGTGGGCCAATGAAGCCTGGGGCAGCTGGTGGAGCTGGGACCCCAAGGAAACCTGGGCGCTCATCTGCTGGCTGGTGTACGCCGCCTATCTGCACACCCGTTTGAGCCGCGGCTGGCAGGGCCGGCGCCCGGCGATGGTGGCGGTGGCGGGTCTGGTGGTGATTTGCGTTTGCTACATCGGCGTGAACCTGCTGGGCATTGGCTTGCACAGCTACGGCTGGTTCCTGAGCGCTTAATCAGCGCCCACAGGCTTTGCGGTGGCTCAGCGGCGATTCAGCGGCGGGCGCCACCGCAACGCGCTGCAGACGAGAACCATCCGCGCCAACGAAAAAACCGCCAATCTGTACAAGTTGTACGGACTGGCGGTTTTGTTGTACCGGCCTGCGGGGAGCAGGCCTTGGTGGTTGAAAAAGGCGTCAGCTCTTGCGGCGATCAGGCCGCCACAGCCACAGGCCGCTTGCTGTTGCGGATGCCGGTGATGGCATCGGCGTAGCTGGGCTGGTTGAACACACCCGAGCCACTCACGATGGCGTTGGCGCCGGCTTCGATCACCTTCCAGGCGTTTTCGGCCTTGATGCCGCCATCCACTTCGATCCAGGGATCGAGGCCGCGCTCATCGCACATGCGGCGCAGGTCGCGGATCTTCTGCACCTGGTTCTCGATGAAGCTCTGGCCGCCGAAGCCAGGGTTCACGCTCATCACCAGCACCAGGTCGCACAGCTCGAGGCAGTACTCGAGGGTGTCGATCGGGGTGCCGGGGTTGAGCACAGCGCCGGCCATCTTGCCGAGATCCTTGATCTGGGCGAGGTTGCGGTGCAGGTGGGTGCAGGCTTCCACTTGCACAGAAATGATGTCGGCGCCGGCCTTGGCGAAATCCGCCACGTATTTCTCCGGCTCCACGATCATCAGGTGAACGTCGAGGGGCTTCTGGGTGACAGGACGCAGAGCTTCCACGATCAGGGGACCGATGGTGATGTTGGGCACGAAGCGGCCATCCATCACATCCACGTGAATCCAGTCGGCACCGGCCTGATCCACAGCGCGCACGTCATCGCCGAGGCGGGAGAAATCGGCCGAAAGGATCGACGGCGAGATCACCAGGGGTTTGGTGCTCATGGCAGCGCTGCTGGCAGGGAGAGGGGTGATTGTAGGAATGCACCTTCCAACGGCCTTTGAAGGGCGCCTGCTGGTGCGCGAATTCCCTCGGGAAGCACTGATACAGTGAGCGGCGCTTCAAGCCTGAAAGGCCTTGGTGTTGCTGGCCGAACCGGCTGTTCACGCGGTTCCGGCGGTCACGATCCCAAGCACCTCCTGGCGTTGACCTCCCCTTCCCTTCGCTGCACCGCCTGTGGATCGCACCCTGATTCAAGAAATTCTCGAGGTTGTTGAGCAGGCCGGCATCGCTTCCGCCAAGCTCACCGGCATGGGCCTCAAGAACGAGGCTGATGCTGCCGCCGTGGAAGCCATGCGCGAGCGCATGTACAAGATCCAGATGCAGGGCCGCATCGTGATCGGCGAGGGCGAGCGCGATGAAGCGCCGATGCTCTACATCGGTGAGGAAGTGGGCAGCGGCACCGGCCCCGGCGTGGATTTCGCTGTGGACCCCTGCGAAGGCACCAACCTCTGCGCCAACAGCCAGCGCGGTTCGATGGCCGTGCTGGCCGCCTCAGATCGCGGTGGTCTGTTCAACGCGCCCGACTTCTACATGAAGAAGCTGGCCGCTCCCCCGGCCGCCAAGGGCAAGGTGGACATCCGCAAGTCGGCCACCGAGAACATCGAGATCCTCAGCCAGTGCCTGGGCATCCCCAAGGATGAGCTGGTGATCGTGGTGATGGACCGCGCCCGCCACAAGGATCTGATCAAGGAGATCCGCGCCACCGGCGCCCGCGTGCAGCCCATCTCCGATGGCGACGTGCAGGCCGCCATCGCCTGTGGTTTCGCCGGCACCGGCACCCACTGCCTGATGGGCATCGGCGCTGCCCCCGAGGGTGTGATCTCCGCCGCCGCTCTGCGCGCTCTGGGTGGTCACTTCCAGGGTCAGCTGGTGTACGACCCGGCCGTGGCGCAGACCTCCGAGTGGGAAGGCCTCACCAAGGAAGGCAACCTGGCCCGCCTGGCTGAGATGGGCATCAGCGATCCCGACCGCATCTACGAAGCCGACGAGCTGGCCTGCGGCGAGAACGTGGTGTTCGCCGCCACCGGCATCACCGATGGTCTGCTGTTCGATGGCGTGAAGTTCGAGAAGGACTGCACCCGCACCAGCTCCCTGGTGATCAGCACCCTCGACAACACCGCACGCTTCACCACAACCGTGCACATCAAGGACGGCGCTCAGAGCATCGCTCTGCGCTGATCTCAGCGACACGGGACGGGATGCTCTGAACACCATCAGGGCACCCCGCCTTCGTTCGGCCTTACGGCTTCGCCCCTCCTCGCACGTTTCGTTTCCGCTCCATGCACATCGCCGTCGTCGGCCTCAGTCACCGCACGGCCCCGGTGGAGATCCGGGAACGGCTCAGCATTGCCGAGCAGGCGATCGAGGAATCTCTGCAGCGGCTGCGTGCCAGCGATGAGGTGCTGGAGGCCTCGATCCTGAGCACCTGCAACCGGCTCGAGATCTACACGCTGCTGCGCCATCCGGAGCATGGCGTGGGAGCGGTTGGCCACTTCCTCAGCGCCCATTCCGGGCTGCAGCTCGAAGAACTCACCCCCCATCTGTTCACCTACCACCACGAGGAGGCCGTCGCCCACCTGATGCGGGTGGCCGCCGGACTTGACTCCCTGGTGCTGGGCGAGGGTCAGATCCTTTCCCAGGTGAAGAAGATGGTGCGCCTGGGCCAGGAGTACCGCTCCATCGGCCCCATCCTCAACCGGCTGCTCAACCAGGCGGTGAGCACCGGCAAACGGGTGCGCAGTGAAACCAATCTGGGTACGGGCGCCGTTTCGATCAGCTCCGCGGCCGTGGAGCTTGCCCAGCTGAAGGTGGGGCAGGCCCGCGGCGTCGACGATCTGGTGCCGCTGGATCAAGAGCAGATCGCCGTTGTGGGCGCCGGGCGCATGGCCCGCTTGCTGTTGCAGCACCTGCAGGCCAAAGGCGCCCGCGGTGTGGTGCTGCTCAACCGCACGGTGGAGCGGGCGGAGCAGATGGCTGCCGATTTCCCTGGGCTGCCTGTGCAGTGCCGTCCCCTCACGGATCTCAATCACTGCTTGAGCACCTGTTCGCTGGTGTTCACCAGCACCGGCGCCGATGAGCCGATCATCACCGTGGAGCGGCTGGAGAAGCTCAACCGCCGCTCGTCGCTGATGCTGGTGGACATCGGCGTGCCCCGCAACATCGCTGCCGGTGTTGGCGATCTGAGCGGCGTCGACTCCTACGACGTGGATGATCTGCAGGAGGTGGTGGCCCGCAACCAGGAGGCTCGCCGGGAAATCGCGGCGGAAGCCGAGGGGATGCTGCGCCAGGAAGGGCGCGATTTTCTCGATTGGTGGGATGGCCTTGAGGCCGTGCCGGTGGCCAATCGCCTGCGCACCCAACTGGAGGCGATTCGCGAACAGGAGCTGCAGAAGGCGCTCAGCCGCATGGGTCCCGACTTCTCGGCGCGGGAGCGCAAGGTGGTGGAGGCCCTCACCAAAGGGATCATCAACAAGATCCTGCACACCCCCGTGACCAATCTGCGGGCACCCCAACCCCGCCAACAGCGCCATCAGGCGATGCAGGTGCTCCAGGACCTGTTTGAGCTGCACGACAGCCAGGATTGAGCCATTCTTCTGTGCTCCCGGAGACCTGCTGAGGCGTCTGTTGTGACGCGCCCTTGCTGTTTGCAGCCAATCTGCTCAGAAGGGTTTCGGTGAGGGCATTGCTTCGCCTACCGTCTTGGCGCCCAAGGCACTAGGGATCAGGTATGAAGCGCGTTCTGGCGATCATTCTCGGCGGCGGAGCCGGCACGCGCCTCTATCCGCTCACCAAGATGCGCGCCAAGCCCGCGGTGCCTCTGGCCGGCAAATATCGCCTGATTGATATTCCGATCAGTAATTGCATCAACTCCGGCATCAACAAGATGTACGTGTTGACGCAGTTCAACAGTGCCTCGCTGAACAGGCACCTCACCCAGAGCTACAACCTCTCCTCCGGCTTCGGTCAGGGTTTTGTGGAGGTCCTGGCGGCGCAGCAAACCCCGGAGAGCCCCAGCTGGTTTGAAGGCACGGCTGATGCGGTGCGCAAATACCAGTGGCTGTTTCAGGAGTGGGATGTGGACCACTACCTGATCCTCTCCGGCGACCAGCTCTACCGGATGGACTACAGCACCTTTGTGGATCACCACATCGCCACCGGTGCCGACGTGAGCATCGGCGCCCTGCCGGTGGATGCTGCCCAAGCCGAGGGCTTTGGCCTGATGCACACCAACGACCACGGCCGCATCCAGGAGTTCCGCGAGAAGCCCAAGGGCGAGGAGCTCAAAGCGATGTGGGTGGATACCTCACGCCTTGGCCTGCCTGCTGATGAAGCCCTGAAGCGCCCCTACCTGGCGTCGATGGGCATCTATGTGTTCAGCCGCGACACCCTGTTCGATCTGCTGGCCAAGAACCCCAGCGCCACCGATTTCGGCAAGGAGATCATCCCCGAGGCGCTCAAGCGCGGCGATCACCTGCAGAGCTTCCTCTTCGACGACTACTGGGAAGACATCGGCACCATCGGCGCCTTCTACGAAGCCAACCTGGCGCTCACCGATCAGCCCAACCCGGCCTTCTCCTTCTACGACGAGCAGTTCCCGATCTACACACGCCCCCGCTACCTGCCCCCGACCAAGATGCTCGATGCCCAGGTAACGCAATCGATCATCGGCGAGGGCTCGATGCTCAAGGCCTGCAGCGTGCATCACTGCGTGCTCGGCGTACGAACCCGCGTGGAAGACGAGGTGGTGCTGCAAGACACCCTGGTGATGGGCAACGACTTCTTTGAATCAAGCGAAGAGCGCGCCGTGCTGCGCGAGCGTGGCGGCACACCGCTGGGCGTGGGGGGTGGCACCACGGTGAAGCGCGCCATCCTCGACAAGAACGTGCGCATCGGTCGCGACGTGACGATCGTGAACAAGGACCACGTGGAGGAAGCAGACCGGCCTGAGCTCGGCTTCTACATCCGCAACGGCATCGTGGTGGTGGTGAAGAACGCCACCATCGCCGACGGCACCGTGATCTGAAGCACGTCGACGTTGCCAGTTGGCAACGAAGGGGCTGCGCCATCGGTGCAGCCTCGCCACACTGATCACAACCACTTCAAACCTCGTGATGGACAAGGCCCATTTCGGCCTGATCGGCCTTGGTGTGATGGGAGAAAACCTGGTGCTCAATGCCGAGCGCAACGGTTTCTCCAGCGTCGTGTACAACCGCACCTACGCCAAGACCGAGGAGTTTCTCAAAGGCCGGGGTGCCGGTAAGCAGATCATCGGCGCCAGCTCCCTGGAGGATTTCGTGGGCAAGCTGGAGCGCCCGCGCCGCATCCTGATGATGATCAAGGCGGGCGATCCGATCGACGCCATGATTCAGCAGATCTCGCCGCTGCTCGAGGAAGGCGATCTGCTGATCGACGGCGGTAACTCGCTCTACACCGACACCGAGCGCCGCGTTGCTGAGCTGGAAAGCAAGAGCTTCGGCTACATCGGCATGGGCGTTTCCGGCGGTGCCAAGGGTGCCCTGGAGGGCCCGAGCATGATGCCCGGGGGCACCAAGGCCGCCTACGACGCCATCGAGAGCCTGGTGCGCAAGATGGCCGCCCAGGTGGACGACGGCCCCTGCGTCACCTACATCGGTCCTGGTGGTGCCGGCCACTTCGTGAAGACCGTGCATAACGGCATCGAATACGGCATCGAGCAGATCCTGGCTGAGGCCTACGACCTGATGAAGCGCAGCGCCGGCATGAACGGCGATGCCATGGCCGAGGTGCTCAAGCAGTGGAACGCCTCCGAGGAGTTGTCGTCGTTCCTGGTGGAGATCACCGAAATCTGCCTGCGCACCAAAGATCCCGCCGACGGCGCTGATCTGGTGGAGAAGATCGTGGATGCCGCCGGCCAGAAGGGCACCGGCCTGTGGACCGTGGAGAGCGCTCTGCAGATGGGCGTGCCCGTGCCCACCATCTACGCCGCTCTCAACGCCCGCGTGCTCAGCTCGATGCGCGCCGAGCGGATGGCTGCTGAATCGATCCTGCCGCCGCCCGCATCACGGGCCATGGATCTGGGCAGCCCCGCCGATGCGATGGCTCCCCTGATGGATGGCTGCGTGCTCGCTTGCATCGCCAGCTATGCCCAGGGCATGGCACTGCTTCAGGAGGCGTCCAAGCTGCACAACTACAACCTCGACATGTCGGCCATCGGCCAGATCTGGAAGGGTGGCTGCATTATTCGCGCGCGCCTGCTGCAGCGCATCCAGAACGCTTACACCGCCAAGGCTGATCTGCCCAACCTGATGGTGGATCCCTGGTTCGCCGATCAGATCAAACGCCGCATCGGCGGTCTGCGCCACGTGGTGGCCGGTGCCGCCGCCGCTGGCATCCCCGTGCCGTGCCTGAGCAGCTCCCTCGATTACATCGACAGCTACTTCACCGGCCGCCTGCCCCAGAACCTGGTGCAAGCCATGCGCGACTGCTTCGGCTCCCACACCTACGAGCGTGTGGATCAACCTGGCACCTTCCACACCGAGTGGATGTGAGGGGGCGCTTTGATGACCCCCTCTCCCACCACTTACAAACTGGAGGTGGCCAGCGATGCCACCCAGCTCGCGCGTCAGTGCGCTGAGCAGATCGCTGCGCTGCTCGATCTGGCCCTCGATCAGCGCGATCGCGCCCATATCGCCCTCTCCGGCGGCACCACGCCGGCGGCGGCCTATCGCGTGCTCAACCAGGAACATCTCCCCTGGAACCGCGTGGATGTGGTGCTCGGCGATGAGCGCTGGGTGCCGCCCACCGATCCAGCCAGCAATGCGCGCATGCTGCGCGACACCTTGCTGGCGGAGGGCGGGCCAGGTGCGGC
The DNA here is from genome assembly GCA_016882585.1 of Cyanobacteria bacterium M_surface_7_m2_037. GTDB lineage: Bacteria > Cyanobacteriota > Cyanobacteriia > PCC-6307 > Cyanobiaceae > Vulcanococcus. The sequence goes on along the minus strand of VGPP01000002.1, from coordinate 30,829 downwards.
GGCCCGCTTCCATCCAGTGCCCACCGAACTCGACTCGCCATCCGCCTCTGTGGATGCGTTTGAGGCCTACGTGCGCGAGCTCTGCCCCGGCGATCCACCGCGGTTTGACGTGATGCTGCTTGGCCTGGGCGATGACGGCCACACGGCCTCGCTGTTCCCCGGAACAGCGGCCACCCAGGAGCGCACCCGTCTGGTGACGATCGGGGCCGGCAAAGGCCTGGAGCGCATCAGCCTCACGGCTCCCGTGCTCAGCGCGGCGCGGCAGGTGATCTTCTTGGTGAGTGGTGCAGGCAAGCGTCAGGCCTTGCAGCGGCTGCTGGATCCAGCGGAGCCAGCCGAGCGCACCCCCGCCAAGCTCGTGCAACCCCAGGCCCCTGTTCTGGTGTTGGCCGACACTGAGGCAGCGCAAGGACTCTGATGCTCGCTCCTCTGCCCATCGCCAGCGGCGATGGTTTCGCCGGCTGGCAAGCCCTCAATGACACGATCATGGGAGGGCGCAGCCGCGGTGGTGTGCAGGCCACCAGTGCCGGTCTGGTGCTTGAGGCGTTTGTAGAGCCAGAGGGTGGCGGTTTCGTGAGCTGCCGCTCGCCGGTGTTTGATCCGCCGCTGGATCTCTCCGCCTATGGCGCCCTGGAGTTGGAGCTCGATGGCGATGGTCGCCGCTACAAGCTCGCCGTGGCCTGCCGCGATGGCGTGGCTGGGCTAACGGAGCTGATTCCTGGCGGTTTGCGTTGGGTGGCGGAATTTTCCACGCGGCCAGGTGGCACCTCCACGGTGGTGATTCCCTTCAATCGCCTCACTCCGAGTGTTCGCGCCACACCGGTGGGGTTGCCGGTGCGCTTCGATCCAGCGGGTGTGACGCGTTTGCAGATCCTCCACTCCAAGTTCGGCGACATGGGCGGCCGCAACCCGGGCTTCAGGCCCGGTGATCTACACCTCCTGATCCGCTCGATCCAGGCGGTTGTTTAAGGAGTTCAGCCTGATGTCTCACGCTGAAGAGCCGATGGATCTTGGTTTGTTTGGCGCGGAGGATGCCGAAGCGGGTCTGGATCCATTGCTGATGGCCCTGGCCAAGGCGGCCGATCTTTGCCTCAAGCCCTATCGCCACGCCCTGCGGTTCAGCGGTGAGCCGCCCTCCACCATCGGCGATTGCAGTGATTGTGTGGTGCTGATCGAGGCGCGCACTGCAGGCGGTGAGCGCAGCCCTGAGCGCGATCTCGAGCTGGAGATCTACCGCAGTGGAGACGATCTCCATCTGATGCTCAGCCTTGTGAGCGATGAGCAGGCCCCACTGCTCTGGCACGGGAGCCATCCGGTGTGGATGCAGGCCGCTAGCGGTGAACGCTGCGACAGGCCCAGCGAGGGCGCTGCCCTGGAAGCGCTCTGCCGCCGGATCCGGGCGCTGTTGGTGGATATCGACGAGCGAGCCAGCTGATGCCTTTGGTTTCTCTCACGCGCCTGCGTCTGCAGTCTTGGCGCTCTTATCCAGGCTTTGGCCTGTTCGTGTTTCGCTCCATCTGGCAATCCCTGCGTGCTGATGGCTTGGTGGGCCTTCAGTTGCTGCGCGACCGGCAGCATGCCCACTGGACCCTGACGCTCTGGCAGGACATGCAGTCGATGGACGCGTTCCGAAACCGTGGTGCCCATGGTTCCGCGATGCGCCATTTGGCCCGCTGGTGCGATGAATCAGCAGCAGCGCACTGGCTGGTGAGTGAGGAGGAGTTGGCTGAGCTCAGCCGTCCGCAGTGGAATCAGCTGCAGCAACGGCTCATGCAGTTGGGGCACTTCGCGGCACTGCCCATGGCTTCTGCAGCGCAGCGGGCACACTCAATCCCAGCCCCGGCGGTGGGCCGAGGCCGGGTGATTCGCTTGCGCTGAGCTCAGCGATTGGCCGTGAGTTCGGCCTGATCCGTCACAGCCCCTTTGCTGCTCGAGCTCACCAAGCGCGCGTACTTGCCCAGTACACCAGTGCGGTAGCGCGGTTCGGGCTTGGTCCAGGCGGCGCGGCGTGCGGCCAGCTCGGCCTCATCCACGTTGAGCTGGATCAGCAGCTGGTTGGCATCCACCGTGATGCTGTCGCCTTCCTGCACCAGACCGATGGTGCCGCCCACGGCGGCCTCAGGGGCAATGTGGCCGATCACCAGACCGAAGGAGCCGCCCGAGAAGCGGCCATCGGTGATCAGGGCCACGGAATCGAGCAGGCCCTGGCCCACGATCGCGGCGGTGGGGCTGAGCATCTCGCGCATGCCGGGGCCACCCACGGGACCTTCGTTGCGCACCACCACCACATCGCCGGGGTTGATCTGCTTGTCGAGGATGGCGGCGAGGCAGGTTTCCTCGCTCTCGAACACGCGGGCGGGGCCGGTGATCACCGGATTTTTCACGCCGCTGATCTTGGCCACGGCACCTTCTTCGGCCAGGTTGCCCTTGAGGATCGCCAGGTGCCCCTTGGCGTAGAGCGGGTTGCTCAGCGGGCGAATCACGTCTTGCCCGGCGGGAGGCTCGGAGGGCACATCGGCGAGCACCTGTTTGAGGGTCTTCCCTTCAATCGTTTTGCAGTCGCCGTGCAGCAGGCCGGCATCGAGCAGGAGCTTCATCACCTGGGGAATGCCACCGGCCTGGTGGAGATCCACGGTCACGTAACGGCCACTGGGCTTGAGATCGCAGATCACGGGCACGCGCTGGCGGATCGTCTCGAAGTCGTCGATGGAGAGATCCACGCCGGCGGTGCGGGCGACGGCGAGCAGGTGCAACACCGAGTTGGTGGAGCCCCCCACGGCCATGATCACGCTGATGGCGTTTTCAAAGGCCTCGCGGGTGAGCAGATCGCGAGGGCGGATGTCGGCCTTGATCGCCTCGGCCAGCACTTCGGCGCTGCGGGCGGCGCTATCGGCTTTTTCCGGATCCTCCGCCGCCATGGTGGAGCTGTAGGGCAGGCTCAGGCCCAGCACCTCAAAGGCCGCACTCATCGTGTTGGCGGTGAACATGCCGCCGCAGCTACCAGCGCCCGGGCAGGCGTTTTTCTCGATCGCCGTGAGCTCCTGCTCATCGATCTTGCCGCCGCTGAACTGACCCACCGCCTCAAAGGCGCTCACCACAGTGAGATCGCAGGCGCCGAGCTTGCCCGGCTTAATCGTGCCCCCATACACAAAGATCGAGGGAACGTTCATGCGGGCCATGGCCAGCATGGCGCCAGGCATGTTCTTGTCGCAGCCGCCGATGGCCAGCAGCGCATCCATGCTCTGGCCGTTCACGGCCGTTTCGATCGAATCGGCGATCACCTCACGGCTCACCAGGGAGTACTTCATCCCTTCGGTGCCCATGGAGATGCCATCGCTCACCGTGATGGTGCCGAACATCTGGGGCATGGCGCCGGAGGCGTGCGCAGCCTCTTCGGCCCGGCGGGCCAGGTCGTCGAGGCCCAGGTTGCAGGGCGTGATCGTGCTGTAGCCGTTGGCGATGCCGATGATCGGCTTGTTGAAGTCGCCGTCGCCGAAGCCCACCGCCCGAAGCATGGCGCGGTTGGGGGAGCGCTGGATGCCCTGGGTGATCGCGGCGGAGCGGAGCATGGCTGCGGCAATGTCGTAGCAGCAACCTACCGAGCAGCCCGGCCCGCCCTGGCTCAGTTCTGGGTGCTCATGCTCTCCAGCTGGCGGCGCACATCCTCGATCGCCTGGTTGAGTTCGTGCACCTTGTCTTGCAGCTCGGTTTCGCGCAGGGGCCGGCTGGCGGCTGGTTCTTCAAGAGCTTCGTCTTCGTTCCAGGAGAGCCGATTCAGACGCAGGCTGCGGTTCTGGCGTTGCTCACTCCGGCGCCGCTCCGCCTCAGACAGCAACCACCAGCCGAGGCCGGCGGCACCGATCAGGGCACCGGCCAGCAGGGTGCCCAGGGAGCTGGAACCGCTGTCTCGGTTGGCCATCGCGCCGTGCTTGGAAACGTGTGCGCTCAGCCTACGAAGTTCGTCTGGCCGAGGCCATAGAGCCGTTGCTCGGCGTCACCGAGGCCCGGCAGGATGCGCCCTTCGCCGTCGAGCTCCGCATCGATGCAGGCGGTGTAGATCGTGAGGTCTTCGTAGCGCTCACCCAGCTTCTTCAGGCCCGGGCTAGCGGCCAGCGCCGTGATCACGCGCAGCCGCTGGCCGCCCACGCCGCGCTGCTCGAGCTGCTCGAGCACCCGCAGCACACTGTCGCCCCGTGCCACCTGCGGCGCAAACACCAACACGCCGGCCCGCGCTGGGATCGCTTCCGGCAGGGTGTTGCACCACAGGGCTGCTGGCGCTGAGCCATCGCCATAGCTCACGCCCACATGGGCTACAGCGGCACTGGGAACCACCGGGCGTGCTCCTTCCCAGAGGGTGAGCCCGCCGCGCAGCATCGGGACCGCCAACATCGGAACCGAGCCATCCACCACGGTGCCTTCCGTGCTGGCCAGCGGCGTTTGCACCTGCACGCGTTGGTAGGGGATCCAATCGCGCATCGCCTCATACGTGAGCCAGCGCCCCAGCTCCGCCATGGCGGTGTTGAACAGGGCCTGCGGCGTCTCGCGATCGCGCAGCAGCGTGAGCCAATGGCCGATCAGGGGATGGGGCGGAACCACCACCCGTAGGGTCTTGCTCATCGGTCGCGCTGCGGCGGCTGCCTGCAATAACTTGGCTGCCCAACGTAGTGCTGTCGTGTTGCCGCTCCCCCGCTCCCATGCCAGCGCCCTGCGGGGCGCGCTGCGGGCGGCACTGGTTCTGCTGCTGCCGTTGGTGCTCTGGAGCCAGAGCGCTGCCGCCATCACGGCGCCGGAGCTGCGCGGCCAGCGCAGCCTTCAGGATCTCCAGCCCGATATGCACGGCCGCAACCTGCAGCAGCAGGAGTTCCTGAAGACCAACCTGGAAGGCTTCAACTTCAGCCAGAGCGATCTGCGCGGCGCGGTGTTCAACACCGCCAACCTGCAAGGCGCTGATCTGCGCGGCGCCGACCTGGAAGACGCCGTGGCGTTTGCCAGCCGCTTCGACAACGCCGACCTCACCGATGCCGTGCTGCGCAACTCCATGTTGATGAACAGCAAGTTCACCGGCGCCACGATCACTGGCGCTGATTTCACCGATGCGGTGTTGGATCTGCCGCAGCAGAAGGCGCTCTGCAGCCGCGCCAGCGGCACCAATGCCCGCACCGGTGTGGTGACCCGCGACAGCTTGAATTGCCGTTGAACTGGCCTGAGCAGCCGGATCGCCCAGACCCACTACATTGATGGGATCGGTTCTTCGGGGGATCAGCCCGAAGAGGAAACGGGGAAAGTCCGGTGCGAATCCGGCGCTGTCCCGCAGCTGTGATCGAACGGGGCTGAGGCCGCGTTCGCAGTCAGAACGCCCGCCGGTTGTTGCTCCCTCACCCCTGGCGCGGACCAGGCCAAGACATGATTCAACGCCTCATGCCGGTTGCCGGCGCTCTGGCCCTGCTGGTGGCCGGGCCCGCTCTGGCCCATCACCCGATGGAGGCCATGCACCTGGTGCCCAACGCCTTCACGGGCCTGTTGAGCGGTTTGGCTCACCCCCTGCTTGGCCCTGATCATCTGCTGTTCCTGGTGGCGCTGGCGCTGGTGGGTCTGCAGCGCTCGGGTCGCTGGATGCTCACCCTGCTGGCCGTTGGCCTGGGCGGCACCGCCCTTGGCCTGGTGTGGCCTGGTTTGCCGGCGGCTGAGCTGTTGGTGTCGCTGACGCTGGTGGTGGAAGGACTGGTGGTGCTGCGCCGCCTGCCTCAGATGTTGCTGTTGCCGGCCTTTGCGCTGCACGGCTACGTGCTCAGCAGCACGGTGATCGGGTGGGAGAGCACTCCGATTGCCACCTATCTCCTGGGCCTGCTGTTCAGCCAGGGTGCGCTGTTGCTGGTGGCCTTGATCAGCCTCCGCGGTGTGGCCCAACGCCTGGATGGCCAGGCCCGCACCCTGCTTGCGGGCAGCTTGATCGGCATCGGCGGCGCGTTCAGCTGGACCGCCCTGGTGGGTTGAGATGAACGCCACCAGCAAGCGTTTGCCCGTCACCGTGGTGACGGGTTTTTTGGGTGCCGGTAAGTCGACCCTGTTGCGGCAGCTGTTGTTGAACAGCGGGCTGCGGCTGGCAGTGTTGGTGAATGAGTTCGGCGAGGTGGGGATCGATGGTGATCTGATCCGCAGCTGCGGCTTCTGCCCCGAGGAGGAGCTCGACGGCCGCGTGGTGGAACTGGCCAACGGCTGCCTGTGCTGCACCGTGCAGGATGAGTTCCTGCCCACGATGCAAACGCTGCTGGAGCGGGCCGATCAGCTCGACGGCATCGTGGTGGAAACCAGTGGCCTGGCTCTGCCTGTGCCCTTGGTGCAGGCTTTTGGCTGGCCTGAAATCCGTACGCGCACCCGGGTGAGTGGTGTGGTGACGGTGGTGGATGGTGAAGCCCTCGCCGCCGGCAGTGTGGTGGGCGATCCCGCTGCCTTGGAAGCCCAGCGCCAGGCCGATCCCAACCTTGATCACATCAGCAGCATCCAGGAGCTGTTCGATGATCAATTGAAAGCGGCGGATCTGGTGCTGCTCAGCCGCGCCGACCGGCTCGAGGCTGAGCAGGTTGCAGAGCTCCAGGCGCAGCTCACGGCCCAGGTTCGAGCCGGCGTGTCGGTGGTGCCGATGCAACGGGGCGACGTGCCGGCAGCGCTGTTGCTGGGGCTTGAGCGCGACGACCACGCGGCCCACCACCATCATTCCCACGACCACGACCATCACGATCACGAGGATCACGACCACAGCCACGTGGCGATGCAGTCCGCGGTGGTGCGTTGGAGCGGAGTCCTCGATCGCAGCCGGCTGGAGGCTGTACTGGAGAGCCAGATCCGGGATCAAACCCTGCTGCGCCTGAAGGGGCGTGCCTGGCTGCTCGGCAAACGCCATCCCCTGCAGATTCAGGCGGTTGGTCCTCGCTTGGAGTGCTGGTTCGACAGCCAGGCCCCCGGCGAGCGGCCTGCAGCCGATGGCCTGGAACTGGTGGCGCTGGGTCTGGCGGTGGATGGCGCGGCTCTGAAGCAGGCGATCCAAAGCGCCTGAGCCCTGGGGCACCGAGCCGCCACCAGCGCAGCTCAGTCGAGGGGAAACTCTCCTTTCGTGCACACCCCGTCCCAGCACAATTCGCGCTGGGCGGTCCAGAGCGGCTGAACGCTGCGGCTCCCACCAGCGGGGTCGCTCAGGGTGACGCTGCCCCGACCATCGCTGCGGAACACCAGGCGCTGTTCACCGATCTGCAGCCACCAGTGCTCGCCCATCTGCTCGATGGTGAGGGTGCAGGGTTGCCAGCGCCCCTGCTTGAGCTGGCATTCCAGGGGCACGCTCAGGGCTGATTGGCCGCGGGCAGCCACCGGTGGCAGCAACGGCACCACCAGCAAGGCCGCGTGCAGCAGCTGGCTTGGCAATCGGTGAGGGGCCACGGGCCGGCGTTGCGGCATCTACCTCCACCGTGACCATGCACAAGGGGGTGTGGCAGCCGGCCTGCCAAGATTTAACAATCCTCGTGGAGCTCAGGTGCCGCTCTTCTCCGCCCGCGTGTTGGTGTCCCTCAGGCCGTCGGTGCTCGATCCCGCCGGGGAGGCCACCCGGGCTGCCGCCGCTCGCTTGGGCGTGGATGGCGTGAGCAAGCTGCGCATCGGCAAGGCCGTTGAGGTGGAACTGGAGGCTGCGGATGCGCAGGCGGCCCGCGCCCAGCTCGAGCTGCTCAGCGACCGCCTTCTCGCCAACCCCGTGATCGAGAACTGGACCCTCGAACTCAAGGACGACAGCAGCGCAGGAGCCTGACGATGAGCCTTGGTGTGGTGGTGTTCCCCGGATCCAACTGCGACCGGGACGTGCAATGGGCCGCTGAAGGCTGCCTCGGCATCCAGACCCGGTTTCTCTGGCATGAGGAGCGCGATCTCAGCGGCCTCGATGCCGTGGTGATCCCGGGGGGGTTCAGCTACGGCGATTACCTGCGCTGCGGCGCGATCGCTCGCTTTGCCCCGGTGCTGCAGGAGGTGGCTGCCTTCGCGGAGCGTGGTGGGCGGGTGCTCGGCATCTGCAACGGCTTTCAGGTGCTCACGGAGATGGGTCTGCTGCCTGGAGCGCTGACGCGCAACCAGAAGCTGCACTTCATCTGTGAGCCCACCCAGCTGCGGGTGGAACCGGGCCAGTGCTCCTGGCTGCAGGGCTACAGCCGTGGTGAGGTGGTGAACTTCCCGATCGCCCATGGCGAGGGCCGCTATCAAGCCGATCCCGAGCTGCTCAAGCAGTTGGAGGATTCAGGGCAGGTGGTGCTGCGCTACTGCAGCAACCCCAATGGCTCGGTGGGCAATGTGGCTGGCCTCACCAACAGCCAGGGCAATGTGCTCGGCCTGATGCCCCATCCGGAGCGGGCTTGTGATCCAGCCACCGGTGGTGTGGATGGGCGTCGCTTGCTGGCCAGCCTGATCGGTTGAGCCGGCGATGAAGCGCCGCCAGGTGCTGCAGGCGGGTCTTGCCCTCGCAGGCAGCAGCTGGGCGGCAGCGCGGGCCGGCGGATCGCAGCCCGCCCCCCTGCGACGCGGCAGCCGCGTTGCGGCCCTGGCACCGGGCACGTGGTTAGATCCGGCGGATCCGATGCTCGAGCAGCTCAGCCTGCGCTGCGCCACAGAAGGTTGGGAGCTGCTTCGGCCGCCGTCACTCCGCCAGCGGTGGCGCTGGTTTGCTGGCTCCGATCGCCAGCGCCTCGGGGCCTTGCAGCAGGCCTGGCTGGATCCGCGTGTGGATGCGCTGTTTTACGTGGGCGCGGGGTGGGGCAGTGCGCGTGTGCTGGAGGCGGGTTTCACAGTGCCCGCTTCGCCGCGCTGGTGCGTGGGCTTCTCCGATTGTTCAGCCCTGCTCTTGGCGCAATGGGCGGCGGGCAGCCTGGGTGGCGTGCACGGCTGGTTTGGGGGTGATGCCGCCGCGTGGCAGCGGTTGGTGGCCCTGCTGCAACACAGGCCTGTGGCGCCGCTTCAAGGCGGCCCGGTGCAGGGGGGCATCGCGCGCGGGCCCCTGGTGGTGAGCAATCTCACCATCGCCACCAGCCTGATCGGCACGCCCTGGCTGCCGCGGTTGAAGGGCGCGATTCTGGTGTTGGAAGACACGGGCGAGGCGCCGTATCGGATTGATCGCCAGCTCACCCAATGGCGCACCAGTGGGCTGCTGGAGGGTGTGTCCGGGATCGGCCTCGGCCGCTTCAGCTGGGCGGAAGACGACGTGCTCCCGGGCGATTTCTCGATGCAGGAGATCCTGCAGGAGCGGCTGGCACCGCTGGGGGTGCCGCTGGTGCGGGATCTGCCCGTTGGCCACGGTCGCCCCAACCTGGCCCTACCCATGGGCCGGTTGGCGGAGCTGGATGGCCGCTCCGGCGAGCTGCGGTTGCTGAGCACCTGATCCAGCCATCAAAAAAGGGGCCCCGAAGAGCCCCTGAGCAGATCGGCTGAGATGAACTCAGTTCACGGCTGCGAAGAACTCCTTGCTCTTCACGGGGTCGGGGTTCATGGTCTTTTCGCCGGGGGTCCAGTTGGCGGGGCACACCTCGTCGGGGTTGTTGCGGATGTGCTGGAAGGCCTGCAGCAGACGCAGGGTTTCATCCACGCTGCGGCCCACGGGCAGGTTGTTGATGGTGCTCTGCATGATCACACCATCGGGATCGATGATGAACAGACCGCGCAGGGCCACACCGGCATCCTCGTCGAGCACCTCGTAGGCGCGGGCGATGTCCTTCTTCAGGTCGGCCACCAGGGGGTAGGCGATGTCGCCGATACCGCCGTTCTTGCGGTCGGTCTGGATCCAGGCCAGGTGGGAGAACTGGCTGTCCACCGACACGCCCAGCACTTCACAGTTGCGGCTGGAGAACTCGCTGTAACGGTCGGAGAACGCGGTGATCTCCGTGGGGCACACGAAGGTGAAGTCGAGCGGGTAGAAGAACAGCACCACGTACTTGCCGCGGTAGGAGGAGAGGGTCACCTCCTTGAACTCCTGATCCACCACAGCGGTGGCGGTGAAATCGGGGGCCTGCAGACCGACGAGCCTGGACATAGGTACGCAAGAGTGTGGGTTGGACGGGGAAGCACCGCTCGAGGAAACCCGTAGGCGGATCGACTTCCAGTTGTCGCTGTGACAAGTTATCACGCTTTCCCGGGCTCCTGGGCCCGCCTAGGCTCATCCAACGACCCAAGACCGTTGCTTGATGAGCTGGGATCCAGCCCTGCTGCGCAAATACAGCAGCACCAACCACTACAAGCTGCTCAACCAGGTGCGCAGCGATCTGAAGGAGCAGCCCATTCAGCGCTCGAGCGCTGGCGGCACACGCCGGGGTGGCTCAGCGGCGGCTAGCGGTGGTGGTGGGTCGCGCCGGCGGTCGGCACCGGCGCCGGTGCCTCAGGCCGCGCCCGTTTCATCCACCCCGGCGAACAGCTTCGATCCGATCGTCACCGTGCCGGTGTTGATCACCGCGTTTGAGTGATCCGTTTCGCCGTCAGCCCACTGCAACGCCGCGCCAGAACGCCACCCGCCCTTTGATCTCGGCAGCGGCCGATTTCGGCTCGGGATAAAACCAGGCGGCATTGCTGTTCACCTCACCGTTCACCACAACGTTGTAGTAGTGGGCTTCTCCCTTCCAGCCGCAGGTGGTGCGGTGATCCGAGGGCTGCAGGTGCTCCATCACCAGGCTGTCGGCCGGGAAGTAGGCGTTGCCTTCCACTTTCACGATGTCGTCGCTGCTGGCGATCACCGCTCCCTTCCAGCTGGCTTGCATGGGCTGCTCGCGAAAGGCCCATCATGGTGGCCTCAGGGGCGCCGCTGATTGTTGAGCCGGTAGCTGCCGCTGGTGAGGCCGGCTGGGCCCTGATCACGGAAGCGCAGCTTGAGTTCGCTGAGCACGGTGATGCCTTCACCGCTGGCGGGCCGCCCCAGGCTCAGGGCTGCCGGGTAGCTCATGGTTTGGCCTTCCACGCAGCTGGGCCCGCCCTTGTAGATGCAGCTGTTCACCACCAGGTTGCCGGTGCCCTTGGCGCCGTTCATGTCCCAGCGGCTCCAGCGGATGTCGCTCACCATGATCCCGCCATCGGCGCAGGAGATCTGAATGGCGCTGGGGCGGCTCACGCCCTTGCCGGCGCAGTCGATCAGCACCGGTTGCGGCGAGCCAGGCTCGGCCAGGGCAGCGGGTGCCACCAGCGCGAGGGCGGTGAGCACAACGGCGAGGCGGGCTGGCATGGCACGGCGGCGGCAGACGCCCAGCATGCCGCGATCGAGCCCGTTGCGCTTGACGGCAGCCCCAACGCTGTGAGGTGATGAAGTGTTCGCGATGCCGCCGTTCACCTTGCCGCATCCTTCCTCTGCAGCTCCTCTTGATCAAGCGGAATGGACGGTGGTGCGTCTGCCGTCGGCTCTGGATCTCGCGCGCTCCGGGGAGCGGCGGCGGCCCTGGCTGAGTCGCTCCGAGGAGCAGGCCAAGCAGGAAGCCCGCATCGCCCGGGTGCGCCGGGAGAACGGCATCCCCTCGCCGGATGAGTGGATGTGGTGATTCAAGCGGTTGGCGGTTGATGATGGCTTGCGATTGATCCCAGCTCTGATGCGTCGCCTGTTTGCCGCCCTGCTCCTCAGCGCGTCAGCGTTCACACCGGCACTGGCGCAGGACGTTCCCCCTGAGCTGGTGGCTCAACAGCAGCAGCTGCAAAGCCTGCTCAACGGCGCCATTGTGGCCCTGCGGGCCAACAACAAACCTCAGGAATGCTCGCTGCGCAGCCAGGCCCTGGCGATCTTGAACACCAACATCCAGGGCTTTGAAGCGGCCTTCCCCGCCAATAACTGGAGCGATCTGCAGACCTCACTGCAGGGAAGCGTGGCCCATTGCAGTGCGAAGGGCTTCTGAGCCAAGGGCAACCGCTGCTGAGCAGCGGTGTGGACTCCGTGTTCATGCGGAGGGCGTTGGCTCAAGCTTCGCCCCGGCCGTGGCGATCCGGCCTGCTGCGATCCCTTCCAGCAGCAGCCGATAGTCGGCTTCGGCCAGGGCGGCATGGGCTTGGGCCTGATCCCAGAGGGCTTGCGCAAACAGTTTCGGGTCTTTGATCTGAGACGCAATTGCCCGGCGATCACCGCTGCGGGCATGGGCTTTGGCCAAGGTCCAACCGCAGAGCTTGCCGTAATCCTTCAGGCCGTCTGCATCCAACTGACTGACGTCCACCGAGGCTTTCCAATCACGAAATTGGCGGAAGTAAATGTGATTGCCGAGCGGATTGGTGCCCCAGCCGAGGAAGGGATCACTGGCGGTTTGCATCAAGCGCTGCCCCTGCACCACACGCTTGCCCTGATGTTCGGGCACAACCTCATCGAGATAGGGCGCCAACACCGAGCTCACGGCCTGCTTCCCTTGGAGCACCAAGACATCATCGGGATGATCCCCCACAAACACCGTCACTGCGCAGCGCGTACCCACGGAACCCACGCCCACCGCTTTCAAGGCCGCGTCGCTGACCTTGAATTGCGCCATGACATGCCGTTGCGCGGCCGGGAGGTTGTTCATGTAATGAACCTTGATCTGATCGAGCCAGTCCGTCCAGTTCATGTCTGAGATCCATTCGGGCGGCAGTTGATCAAAGCGCCAGATCAGAGGTGGTTCATGGCGAAAGCGCAGACAACCGTTCTGATCGCTTTCGCAGAGTTTGCGCACCGCCTGACGGTTATTGCGGTGTAGGGCGGCCGCAGTGACCTGCTCGAGATGGCGACGGAAATTGGCACCGGCTTTTTCCTTGATCAGCACCGTCAGGGGCAACTTCAGCGACCACATCTGAAGGAACGGCAGCGCTGCGAAGTGCGCCATCGCTTCGGCATACGCCTTCATGCCGCGGCGACAGATTTTGTTCTGCTGCGACTCCCTTAACCCCAAACTGCGGGCCGCCAGCACCAGGCTCGTGGCCAGCCTGATCAGGTCCCACTCGAACGGCCCGGGGTGGGTTTCATCAAAGTCGTTGATGTCGAACAGCAGTTGCCGCTCCGGCGAGGCATAAAAGCCGAAGTTCAGGAGGTGGGCATCCCCGCACAGCTGCACCATCAGCCCGGAGTGGGGTTGCCGCGACAGATCCGAGGCCATCACGGCCGCAGCACCGCGAAAGAAGGCAAACGGGCTCTCCGCCATGCGGCTGTGGCGAATGGGCACCAGCCAGGGCAGCCGCTGCCTTTCCTGATCCAGCAACAAGGCAAGGGAATCGGGCCGCTGGCTATTGGTCACCGTGTTTGGTTCAGGCGCAGACCCCCACCATGGCCACGGGTTGTGGCCCAGGCAACGCGCTGCCCTGGTCAACGACCTCAGATGGCATCAAGCACGAAGCGATAGCGCACATCTCCCTGGCGCAAGCGGGCGATCGCTTCATTGATGCGATCCATCGGCAGGTGCTCCACTGCGGGGCGGATGTTGTGACGCACGCAGAAGTCCACCATCTTCAACAGGCTGGCGGGTGAGGAGGTGGGGCTGCCTGTGATCGATCGGCGAGCCATGATCAGATCGAAGGCGCCCACCTGGATCGGATCGAGCGCAGCACCCAGCTGATGCAGGCGCCCGCGGGGGGCCAGCGAGCCCATCACATCAGCCCACGGCAGCGCTTGGTTCACCGTGTTGATCACCAGATCAAAGCGCCCCGGCAGCTCACCGAGCTGATCGAGCGCCTGCACATGGTGGGCGCCAAATCCACGGGCCTCCTCCGCTTTCGCAAGGTTGGTGGTGAGCGCGGTGACCTCGCAGCCCCAGGCCCTGGCGAACTGCAGCGCCATGTGGCCCAGGCCGCCGATGCCGATCACCGCTACATGGGCCGTGGGCGACACCGCTTCATCCACGAGCGGTGCAAACACGGTGATGCCCCCGCAGAACAGCGGACCCGCCGCAGCGGGATCCATGCCCTCCGGCAAGGGAATGGTCCAATCCTGGCGAGCGGTGACATGGCTGGCAAACCCTCCCTGGCGGCCCACGATCGTGGCTTCGAGCGAGGCACAGAGGTTGCCCGTGCCGCCCAGGCACTGCGGGCAATGGCTGCAGCTGCCGCAGATCCAGCCAAGCCCGCGCAGCTCCCCGATCAGCGCAGGATTCACCCCAGGGCCCACCTCCACAACTCGGCCCACCACCTCATGGCCTGGAACCAGGGGGTAGCTGCTCATGCCCCAGTGGTTGTCGAGCATGGAGAGATCGCTGTGGCAGAGCCCGCAGTGCAGCACCTCCAGCACGAGCTCATCGGCTGCGGGTTCCAGCCTGGGCCGGGTGCCGGGCACCAGGGGGGCGCCAGCTTCCAGGGCCTGCCAGACAGTGATCGACACGGCGAACTCGCGCAATGCCCTCCTCTTAAACACGATTGCTGCTGCGGTGCTGCATTCGGCGCGGTTGCCTCGGGATCGGTCAAGGGGCGTTCTGCACCGGATTGGGCTCAGATCGCGATTGCTTGCCCAGCTGCTGCGACCGATCAGCAGCGCTGAAGAGCGAACCTACCCACAGCACCTACGGACTTTTCCACAGGTTTTCCCCATGGGTCTCAGCGCAGATTCAAGTGGCTGTCTGGCGACATCCGGATCGATCCGGAAAACACTTCTCCCCTTGACAGCCGCCGGAGCGGGCACCAGCAGCAGCCCGCTACCGCTGCGTTCAGGCGGCAAAGCTGTTGCGCTGCAGTGCTTCTTGGATTGCGACTCCATTCAGCGGCCGCTTGCGGCCCGTTTTGACGGCGGGCTGCTCTGCATGCGCTGATGGGTGGGTCAGAGCGAGCGAGGTGCGATGCAGGCGATTCCCGACCACATGCCGGAACACGTGAGTGTGGAAAACCAGTTCCCGGCTGATTTGTTCGAGTCGATGGTTGGGTTTATCGAGCAGCACCCCCAGTGGGACCAATACCGCCTGATGCAATCGGCCCTGGCTGGCTTCCTGTTCCAGCAGGGCTGCCAGGACAAGCCGGTGGTGCGCCATTACCTCGATGGCCTGTTCCGCAAGCCTGAAACGGCCCAACGCTGAGGGCCCTTGGGATGGCGGAGGCATGAAAAAAACCGCCCTGGTGGGCGGCTGAGCCTGCGCAAGGCGCTGCTGCGCATTACCAGCGGTTGCCACCGCCGTCGCCGCCTGAACCGCCGGTGCGTGGTTTGGCGAGGTTGACCCGAATCATCCGGCCCATCCACTCCACGTTTTGAAGGTCGTCGATGGCCTTTTTCTCATCGGAGTCGTTGGTCATCTCCACAAAGGCGAAACCACGCTTGCGGCCCGTATCGCGATCGAGGGGCAGGCTGCACTTGCGTACAGGGCCGTACTCGCCGAACAGGCTTTGGAGGTCCTCCACTTCGGCATCGAAGGAGATGTTACCCACGTAAATTGTCATGAAGGCGTAAAGAATATGTAACCGATTCGTTGAAGGCCCTGAAGAAAGTTGCGAAACCTGCTGGAGAGTAATCGTTGAATCCTCTTCGCCCTACTGCACCCACGGCTCGATGGGGCTATCCCTTGCGTCCTCCGCAGTCTTGCCAGTTGTTGAGGAGTTCCAGCAATTCCACATGCATCTCGCGCAGAGCGCTGATCTTGGCTTCGATTTCACCGGCTTTGGTTTGGATGGTGTTCTGCAACGAAGCGCAGGTGCACACGCCGGAGCGGCGCGATTCCAGAATCTTCAGCACGTCCGGGAGAGGGATATCCAGAGCTCGCAGGGTGCGAATGAAGGTGAGGTCTGCAAACACATCCGAGCTGAACAAGCGGAAGCCACCCTCCGAGCGGCTCACGGGATGGATCAGCCCCTCATCGCAGTAGAAGCGGATGGTTTTCACCGTGAGGCCGGAGCGGGCTGAGACGTCGCCGATCTTCAGGAGTGGTGCCGCAGCCACTTGACTCTCCACCAACAGGAGAACTGATCCTAAAAGCACGTTCTGGTCCACGCCCCATGCGCCGTGCCGTTGCCTTGATGGCTCTGATCGCTCTGGCGGCCCCTGCCGCCTGGGCCCAGATGGATCACAACCACCATCACCACCACACAACGCCAGCTCCCGCGGCAGGCGCCGGATCAGCCGGGATCGACCACAGCGCCCACAACCACGATGTGGGACCAGCGGGCAGCACCTACGACCTGCGCTGGATCGACGCGATGGTGCAGCACCACAGCGGTGCGTTGCGGATGAGTGAATTCGTGTTTGATATCGGCGTGCCTGGCGTGGGGGCCCTCAGCAAGGCGATCTGGCGGGATCAGGCCCAGGAGATCAAGGCGATGGGCCAGTGGCGCAAGGCCTGGTACCCCGAGGCACCGGTGTATCCCGTGACCCTCAAGAGCGGCGGGAATCCCAATGCGATGGCTGATCTCACCCGCATGAGCGCAGCCCAGATCCAGGCCATGCAAATGATGGGCACCACTCCCAATCGTGAAAACCGGGTGACCTGGTTCTTGGAAGGGATGCTTGTCCACCACGGCGGTGCGCTGCTGATGGCGCACGATGCCCTTCACAAGACCCGCAACCCCACGATTCAGCGGTTGGCCCGGCAGATCATCGTGACCCAACGCCAAGAGATCATCGAGCTGCGGCGCATGCTCAGGCACGACGGACTCAACAAGCCTGAGTACTACCAATTCGATGCTCTCTTCCGTTTCTGATCGCTGCATGGCGCTGTGTGCCATGGCCCTGTTCTGCGGGCTGCTGATCCCAACCCAGGCCCTGGCCCACGCCAAGGGCCTCTACAAAACGCAGGCCGATGCTGAGAAACGGGCCAAGGAACTCGGGTGCAAGGGAACGCACCAGAACAACGGCCTCTGGATGCCCTGCGGCCATGAGGCGATGCTGCACCAGGAATTGCGCCAGGAATGAAACCGTTTCCTCGCTCCCTCAGCATTAAGTTCCGCCGCGCCCACCGGTTGGTGGTACCGATTGCCGCCGCACCGCTCTTGCTCACAGCAGCCAGTGGCTCGCTCTACAGCCTGCTCCTCGAGCGCGGGATTGATGCCTTCTGGCTGCTCAAGATCCACACCGGCAAGTTCGGCCCGATCAACCTGCAGCCCTACTACTCACTGCCGCTTGGAGTCCTCACCCTGGTGGTGATCGCCTCCGGAGTGGCGATGCTCGTCTCGAGCAATCGGGCACGCGCCTGAGCAGCCTCAGCCGCCCACGAGCATCACCACTCCCATCACGGCCATCAGCAGATTCTCCGCAAAACTCACCACGCCCAGTGGGGTTTTGGAGTTGCCGCCCACGCAGGCGCAATTCAAGGCCAGGTGATCCACAAACACCGCCTTGCCCACCGACACCATGCCCATGGCGCCGAGCAGCAGGGCAAGACCTCCTATCAGATGCGGCGCGGCAGGTTGCTGTCGTTGCACCAAGATGCCAAGCCCGATGAGCAGCTCGATACCGGGATAGAGGCGCGCCCAGGCCCGCCAGCGCTGGCTGAGCAGGTCGTATTTGCGGAAGCTGGCGGCGAACGCCTCCACATCCATGAGCTTGAGCATGGCCAGCAGACAGATGGCCAGTCCCATGAAGCCGCCAACACCTGCTGCCAGAACCACCGCCATCAAGGCGGCGGTGAGAAACACAGCCGCGACGGGCGTGTACGACACATCGGCTGATTCCGGCCTCACACCAAGCCGGAGCGCCAGATCGCTGTAACCACCGATTCGCTCATCCCCGGCAAAGATCTGCGGGGTGGTGGCCACGCCATGGGCGGCCTTGAAGCCCTCCACCGCTTGGGTGCTCGTGAGGCGATGGTCTTCATAGGGGATCTGGTGCTCCTGCAGGAGCCGAACAGCCCGCAGGCCCCAGGGGCAGGGGTGATCCGGCAGATCCATCCGATACAGCCGGACTGCAGAGAGGACGGGAGTGGCCATGACTGCCACAGGAGCGGGGATCCCTTCACTGTGACGGCTCCAGTTACTGGAGAGTCAAGAGATCGCGGAGAGCCCGCTGGTCGGCATGGATCACTGGCTTCGCTGCATTGACCGCTAGCTCCATCGGCAGGGTTCTGCAGTCCGCCAGATGCACCCCACCGGCTCAGGACGCACCACCAGAAGCGCCGCGCCGGGCACCTCCAGGATCGCCCCTGATCAAGGGCTGACGCGAGGCGAGTGACTGGTTGACGTGGCGAGATCGCTCCGGCGCTGCCGGTGCTCACCGCGGAGCTTGTCACCATCCAGAGATGGACGAGGATGTTGCGTTCTCTGGACGAGGCACGCCTAAATTGACTCCCAGGGATACAGGTCAGATGACAGGCACCGAGCGTCAGCGCCAAAACCTGATCGAATCGCTGCGCGTGCGTTTCGCCAAGGCCGTGGCCGACAACGACGCGGACGCCAAAGCTGCTCTCTTCAAAGAGGCCGTTTACCTGGGGATCCAGCCGGATGCCTTCACAGGGTCTGATCTTGATCAAACAGCCTGAGATCGGGCACAGCGCCCATGGCTGAGGCGACTGCCACACACCTGAAGCTGTTCCACAGCCTCTGGGGGTTCAATGGCACCTGGGATGAAGCGATCGCCCGCGCCGAATGCTCGGGGTTCGACGGACTGGAAGTGAACCTGCTCCATCCAGCCCTCGCAGGTTTAGAACCACTCCGGGCCATCGACGCACTGAAGGTCAGCCAACTGGATCTGGTCGTGGAATTGATCAGTGGCGGCGATTACGTGCCCGATCTCGCCGTCAGCCCTGAGCAGCATTTGGCGGAACTGGCTGAACAACTGCCACGCGCAGAACGTCTCCGGCCTGAACGCATCACCTTGATCACTGGCAGCGATAGCTGGAGCAGCGCCATCCAGGACCAGTTTTTGGAGGAGCTCTTGAACCTGGTGGAGGACTGCAGCTGCCCAGTGAGCGTGGAGACGCACCGCAGTCGCAGCCTCTTCAATCCCTGGACGATCGCCGATTGCCTGGAACGGCACCCGCGTTTGCGGCTGACCGCCGATCTCAGCCACTGGTGTGCCGTCAGCGAACGGCTGATGACGCCAGAGCTGGAGCCGGTCAGCGCCATGGCCAATCGGGTGGATCACATTCATGCCAGGGTCGGCCATGCGCAGGGCCCCTCGGTGAGTCATCCCTTTGCGCCGGAAGCGGGCGAAGCGCTCGAGGCCCATCGCCGCTGCTGGGCACTGTTGATCAACAGCCAGATAGAGCGGGGTGTGGAGCGGCCCACGATCACACCTGAATTCGGGCCCGATGGTTATCTCCCCACCCTTCCATTCACCGGCATGCCCGTTGCCGATCTACTCGAGATCAACACGGCCATGGCCCAATGGCTCAAGCAAGGCGCTCTCCATCGCTGATCCCCATCAGCTGGCGGTAGAGGCTCTGCTGCTGAAGAATGCGCAGCTCAAGCCGGTGGGCGGGTCCAGGAGTGAAACCACTGCGATAGCCAAGCTGGGCCGCTTCCACCAGGCGTTTGTCCTCCACCAGAAAGTGTTGGAGTTGCTCCATCCAGGCATCGGCCTGGGCCTCGAAAGCCGCATCCCCCAGCAGCCAGATCTCCATGCGACAGCGCTCCACCTCCAGCGGCGGGAACTGAATCAACGCCAGACGGCCATCAGGCCAAAGCAGTAGGTGGGTCCAGGGGGCCATTCCAAAGGTGAGTAACTCACCGCCATCGGGATAAGGGGTCGCCAACAACGTGGCGTGGTCGCTGACGGCGTGTCTGTAGTGGCGAACGGGGCCCTGCTCGCGATGCAGGGTCGTGGGGTGAGCGATCGCCACGTGGTAGTCGTCGAGGGTGTTGTCGTGGGCGATCTTCCAGTTGCAATCCAGGCTGAGTGCGCTGCGGCGCAACAGCTGCCTGGGCTGCTCAAGGCTTTCTCCTGCCTCCTCAAGCAACAAATCCAGCTGCGCCTCCAACGGCAGCGGATCGTCGCCCAGAGCCACCCAGACCAAGCCAATCCGTTCTCGGCATCGGACCGGCGGCAGGGGCCAATCGTCGCGATTGAACGGTTCCAGAAACTCGGCTTCCCGGGCCGCCGCCATCAGCCGCCCCTCGAGGTCGTAGGTCCAACCGTGATACGGACACACCAGGCGCCGGCAGGGTGTGGCGCCATCGCTGGGCTGCTGCAGGGCCACAGCCCGATGGGGGCAGCGGTTGAGAAAAGCGCGCAGCACACCGCCCTGACGGGTGACCAGGAGCGGCACATCCAGAAGCTCAAAGGCCTGGACATGACCCTCGGGGATCGCGGTGGAGCTAGTGAGTGGATGCCAGAGCCGATTGCTGTAGAGCTGCCGCTCACGTTCAGCAACGGTGGGTGAGACGTAGAGCGAAGAAGCCAGAAACGGCTGGTTGAGCAACGCAACCATCAGCTCATCGAACCCCGGCTGGCTCCAGGCCCCGCAGGGAACGGGCCAGGTCTTCTCGCAGCTCGAGGAAGGGTTGCGACACGCGCAGATGAGCCATGTCGCGGCGGTCAAGATCCACCTTCACCGTGCGCACAATCCGCCCTGGTGAGGGAGCCATGATGTGCACCTCACTGGCCAGGAGAAGCGCTTCTTCCAGATCGTGAGTGATCAGCAGAGCCGTGAGACCGGTTTGGCGCCAGAGCTCATGCAGAAATTCCTGCATCGATTCGCGGATCTGGATGTCGAGTGCACCGAAGGGTTCATCGAGCAGTAGCAGTTTCGGCTCCGCTGCCAGGGCTCTGGCAATCGCGACCCGCTGCTGCATACCGCCCGAGAGTTCCCTGGGCATCCGCCGGGCTGAATCAGCCAGACCCACCACATCAAGGAAGTAGCTGGTGCGCTCACGCACCTCCTGCTTGGAGCGCCCCTGCAGCTGCATCCCAAAGGCCACGTTCTCTGCAGCCGTGAGCCAGGGATAGAGGCTGTATTTCTGGAACACCATGCCCCGGTCCGAGCCAGGCCCCCTCACAGGCTGGCCATCCATGCTGATCACGCCGGAGCTGGGCTGATCGAGCCCGGCGATCAGGCGCATCACCGTTGACTTACCTGAGCCGGAGCTGCCTACCAGCGCTTTGAAATCGCCGGACTCCAGGGAAAAACTCACCTGATCCAGCACCAGCTTGGCATTCGATCCACGGCCGAAGCTTTTGCAGACGTTTGAAACCTGTAGGTGCATGGCGGTTGCGTTAGTTGGCCCAGGAGCAGGTGCGGCGCATGAGTAGGCGGAAGCTCAGATCGATGGCCAAACCAATCAGCCCGACCACAATCAGCCCGAGAAAGATCTCGTCGGTACGTAGGAATCGCTGCGCGAGGCTGATGCGTTTACCGAGACCCTCGGTGGCCGCAACGAGTTCGGCAACAATGACCAGGTTCCAGGCTGAGGCCATGTTGATGCGGTAGGCATCCAACACCTGTGGTGCGATATAGGGGGTCACCACACGGGTGAGGATCGGCAAACCACGCCCGCCCAAAGTGAGCGCTGTTTCGATCAGCTCCCGCGGTACAAACTTCACCGCATCCATGATCATCAGCGTGTTGAAGAATACAGTGCCGATGAAGATCAGTAGAACCTTGGGCAGCTCACCCAACCCGAAGTAAATGATGAGGAGGGGGATGAAGGCTGGAGCCGGCATGTAGCGGATCAGGCCCATCAAGGGCTCCAGCAGACGACAGATCACCACGTTCGAACCCATGGCAATCCCCAGTGGCAAGGCCACGGCGGCCGACAGAGCGAAACCGCCAAACACCCTGCCCACGCTGGCCGTGAAATCCCGCCAGAGCAGGCCTGCTTGGGCCTGCTGCTGTCCGGCGCTCAGTACAGCCGCAGGGCTGGGAAGGAACAACTTGTCCACCGCACCGGTGGAGGTGATCAAGCTCCACAGGATGAGCACCACCGCAACACCGGCGGCACCCAATAACCAGGGCTCGTTGATCCAAGAACGCCGGTCCATCGTTACTTCACACCATCCACAAACTGGGGCTGAAGCACGCCTTCAAGCGGAGGAGCCGTCTTGGCCAGACCAACTTCCTGGAGGAAGTTGCCGATCTCCTTGGCCGCAAACGGGAGCGACAGCATGGTGCTGCCCGGCTTGAAGGCCTGCTTGTTCTGCTCCAGCGTCAGGATTGTTGTCCCGGCGTCGTACTCCTTGTATTCCGGCTCAGTCACACCAGCACGTTCCGCCATGATCGCCAGTGCGGGAGCAGGGTCGGCCTTGATCTGCTTGAGGGTGGCGAACCATGCATTCACCAGCTTCTGAACCTTCTCCGGATTCTTCGCCACAAACTCCTTGCGGCACACCAGGTGATCACTGATTGCGCCCGGGAAATCCTTCGAGGAGAACAGCGTGGTGCTGCCCGGACGCTTGAGGGCCTGGGTGGTGAAGGGAGCGAAGACACCAACGGCATCCACCTTGCCCGCCGCAAAAGCAGCCGCAGCCGCACCTGTTTCCAGGGGAACGAAGGTGATGTCCTTAGAACTCAGGCCGGCCTTCTTCAGACCCAGGAGTAACAGGTAGTGATCAACAGTGCCTTCCTCAGCCGCGACCCGCTTGCCCTTCAGATCGGCAACGGTCTTGATGCCAGGCGCCGCAATGATCTGGTCATTGCCCGTGGAATAGTCGTTGGTGAGCACCACCTGGAGCTCAGCACCACCGGCAATTGAACTGATCGTGTCGCCGAGGGTCTGACTGTTGCAATCGAGCTGGCCGGCGTTAAGGGCGTTGATCGAATCGAGGTAGCCGTCGAACCACTGCAGGGTGACCGGGACGCCTTCGCTCTTGAACAGCCCCTTGTCTTCAGTGACCTTCAGCGGAATCCAACCCGGCCAGGCGCTGTACCCCACACGCACCGGCGCCTCAGCACCGGGCTTGGTGCAGGCGGTGAGGCTGGAGCCGGCCAGGCCTAACAGCATCAACGTGGCCAGCAGACGAGAACGACGTGACTTGAGTGGACGCATGACGATCAGTGGAGGTTGAGGAGTAAAAGGGGATCAGAACAGCTCCAGATAGCGATCCCTCTCCCAGTCGGAGATGGCGCCGTGGAAGCTGTTCCATTCATCGCGCTTGAAGGCGGTGTAGGCCTCGGCCATGGCATCGCCGAACACCTCTCGGGAGAGGGGATCGGCAGCAAACGCCTCAATCGCCTCCCCCAGGGTGCGAGGCAGGGTGGTGAGCCCCCTGGCAGCCCGTTCCTCTGGGGTGAGGCGATAGGCATTCACAAGGTTGGGGGGCCCGGGATCCAGGCCCTCCCGGATTCCTTCAAGACCAGCGGCAAGCAACATGGCTGCCGCCAGATAGGGATTGCAGGAGCTATCGGCAGCGCGACATTCCACCCGGCTGCCAGCTCCGGGAATGCGCAACATGTTGGTGCGGTTGTTATTGCCATAGCAAACAAAGACCGGCGCCCAGGTGAAGCCGCTCATGCTTCCTTGCACCACTAAGCGCTTGTAGCTGTTCACCGTTGGAGCCATCACCGCGCAGATCGCCGGTGCATGACGGAGGATCCCGGCCATGAACTGCAGGCCCATCTCGCTCACCCAGGCCGCGCTGCCATCAGCCGGAGCAAACAGGTTGTGCCCCTGCTGTGAGTCGGCCAGCGACATATTGAAGTGAGCGCCGCTGCCCGTGCGATCAGCGAAGGGCTTTGGCATGAAGCTGGCGATCAGGCCGTGCTTGCGCGTGATCTCCCGTGCCATCAACCGGAAGAAGGTGACGCGATCCGCCGTGGTCAGACAGTCGGCGTAGCCGAAGTCGGTTTCAAACTGACCATTGCCATCTTCGTGATCAAACGAATAAACCCCCCAACCCAGACCATTCATGGCCTGCACGAGCTCTCCGAGCCAATCGAGGTTGTCGAGCAGACCGCGAAGGTCGTAGCAGGGTTTATCGAGGGTGTCGTTGGCACTGGCGGGAACGAGCTGGCCATCGGTTGCTCGCCGCAGCACGAAAAACTCCGTTTCCACCCCGAGGTTGAAGCGCAAGCCCATGGCTGCCGCCTGGTCTCGCACCCGACTGAGGATGTTGCGACTACAGGCCTCAAACGGGTCGCTGCCTAGGTGGAGATTGCTGGCAAACCAGACGGTGTCGGGCCGCCAGGGCAGCACCACAGCCGAGCTCAGATCGGGAATCGCAGCCACCTCGTCATCGCTGACGTCCTGGGGGACCCCATCCAGAGCTGCGCCAGTGAACAGCTCGGAACCGGATGCCATCGCATGGAGGTGATCGATCGGCACGGCCTTGGCCTTGCAGACCCCATGCAGATCCACGAAGCTCGCCAGGGCGTAGCGCACGCCCTTGTCTGCAAGCTCAGCCCGCAGGGCTTCCAGGTTCTGAGGGGCGTTCATACGGTCACGAGGGCAGGAGCGGCCGCCCGGCTCTGGCGCTGATCAGCCAGCTGTTGGTGAACCCAGCGATGCCACTCGTCCAGGCCCTCACCACTGGTGGCCGACACCCGCAACACGGTGCAACGCGGATTCACCTGATGGATGTGAGCCTCAATGCGCTCGATGTCCACAGGCAAATAAGGGAGGAGATCGGTCTTGGTGATCAAGACGCAATCGGCTTCCCGGAACATCACCGGATATTTGAGCGGTTTGTCATCACCCTCAGTGACGCTCAGCAGCGCTACCTTGCGGTGCTCGCCCACCTCAAATTCCGCTGGGCACACCAGGTTGCCCACGTTCTCCACCCACAACAGATCGAGGGCGGCCGGATCCAGCCGTTGGCGTAGCAGCTTCACACCACCGCTCACCATCGATGCGTCGAGGTGACAGGCGCGGCCGGTGGTGATGGGAACCACTGGCACACCCACAGCCTCGAGGCGATCGGCATCCAACTGGGTGGTCATGTCGCCTTCAAGCACCGCCATGGAGTGGTCGGTGGCCAGCGCGGCGAGTGAGCGCTCGAGCAGTGATGTTTTGCCTGCACCCGGGCTGCTCATCACGTTGAGGCAGAGCAGATCCCAGGCATCGAAATGCTCACGGTTGTGCTCTGCCTGGTGCTGATTGGCTGCCAGCAGATTCAGACCGAGTGTGTCTTCCAGAGGCATGTGCATGATCAGGCTGACAAGGGGGCAAGTTCAGGGTTGAGGCTGTAGTCAACAGAGCGAATCCGCAGCTCACGTCCACTCACAATGTCTTCCATGGGATGACTGCAACAGGGCGATTGGTAGGCCTGATCAGCGCTGGGCGAATAGGTGCTGTTGCAGCACACGCAGCGGGCAACGAGTGGGATTTGCTCGATCTTGAGCTCAGCGCCGGCCAACCAGCTGTTCTGGATGGCGATGCGCCAGGTGTGCACCAGCTGCTCGGGCTCCACACAGGTGAAATCACCCACTTGCAGATGCACCTGAGACACCACTGGCAAAGATGGCTCATGCTGTTGGCGCCACTCATTCATGGAGAGCACCAGGCATTTCGTCATGTCGACTTCATGCATGGGACTATCTCCACTTCTGATCCACATTCATGTTGCAGACATCGCTGATCCAGCTGGGCTTTTCCTTGCGAGGCAGCTGACCGCTCACCACCAGGTGGGCCATGGTGTCGCAGATCACCCGAGTGGCCATCAGTGAGGTCATGTCACTGATGTCGTAGGGCGGTGAAACCTCCACAATTTCAAGACCACAGACCGGCACATTGCGCACAATCAACTCGAGAAGCTTCAGCGCTTCACGGGGCAGCAAACCACCCGGCTCAGGCCATCCGGTGCCTGGTACAAATCCAGCATCGATGCAATCGATGTCAAAGGAGATGTAAACGCAATCGGTGCCATCGGTGGCGCGCTCAATCGCAAATTGCGCAGCGGCCTCGAGGCCCATTTCGGTGATGTCAGTCACCGTGAGCACATTGGTGCCGCGCTCACGGCAGACCTTCACGCCCTCACGGGGAACCTGCCAGCCGCCGATGCCGAGCTGCACCAGGTTCTTAGCCGGCGCATTGGCCATGTTCGTGGCGTGGAACCACGGACAGGTGTGCATGCGCTCGTCGAGGTCGATCTCCTGGGTGTCGACATGGCGGTCGAAGTGGATGATGCCCACCTTCTTGTCGCCCAGATGGCGGCAGACGCCACGGACCGTGGGAAATCCGATCGAGTGATCGCCGCCGAGGATGATCGGGAAGGCGCCGCTCGCAAACACGTGGGCAATGCCCTTCGAAATCTGATCGAAGCTCTTCTCGTTATTCGCTGGAATCGTGAAAATATCGCCCACATCACAGAGGGTGATCTGTTCCCGCAGATCTACACCCATCTCGTAGTTGTACGGTGTGTACAGCGCTGAAATCCGACGAATCCCCTGCGGGCCAAAACGGGTTCCTGGCCGGTAGGTAGTGCCGCTGTCATGGGGCACACCAACGATGGCGACGTCAAATTCGCCGACGCGATTCACATCTTCGATGTAGGGCGCCTTCATGAAGGTGTTGATGCCCGCGAAGTGGGGCAACTCGCCTCTGGAGAACGTAGAGATGTTCCTGTCAACAATGCTGTCGGCAGCTTCCAAGCCGAAGCGATGGGCTTGGTCGACCTCTTGTTGCCAACCAGTGAGGGGGAGGGAGCGTTCCTTTTCGAGAGCGCGCTGCCCCTCTGTTGACTGCGAACGGTCAAAGGCGCCCGCAGCACCTGAGTCAGATGTCATGGCAAGAGTGAAGTGGAGAGAAGCGGTCTCCCGGGCTTTTGTCCCTCCGTGCAGTCGGCGTACCGACCGATACCTCTCGGACCAGCACTCGGATGAGCCGGAACCCTAGGTATCACTCCCGCTTCAAAACAGTGATGCAACCGCAGCTCAAAAACCGTCGCGATCGCTACGGCTGGGCGTGTCAGCGTTTTTCGCTGTGCTCGTGGTCATGGTCGTGTTGCTGCGCTTGCTGCCCCATCTGTTGGTGATCGGGATGAGCAGTAGCAACCGAGCCAAAAGCAGCCACTAGGAGCAGGCCAAACACAAGGCAAAGGGATCTGAATTGCCGCAAGAGCTTCCTGCAATGAGCTTTTTCAACGTATCGATCGCCACCGACCAGACTTGTTACAACCAATACCAAGTCACAAGTGCTTCTGAACAGATTGAGCACCCCGCAAGATGCACCCCACCGGCTCAGGACGCACCGCAAGAAGCGCCGCGCCGGGCACCTCAGGATCGCCCCTGATCAAGGGCTGACGCGAGGCGAGCTGACTGGTTGGTGTGGCGCGATCGCCCCGGCGGTGCCGGTGCTCACCGCGCATCAGCGGATGGACTCGCCCCTTGATTGGCGGGGCGGTCCTGAAGGCGTCCCGTCGCTGCGCCGTAGGGCGTCAGGTCGTCATGCTCAGCCCTGAGTTCATCGGTGGTTCAGAAGATCCCGTTGCCCTGGTGGAGTCCTGCTATCGAGCCGTGGAGATGCTCCTGGCCACACACACCGCAAGAGGTCTGTTGATCCCGAGGCCCTGGGTTGATCACCCTTATGGGGAGGAGGAGATCACCCTGCTCGAGGAGGAGTTGCTGCCAGCGATGGCTGGGTTCCTCGAGCGGGTGGAGGCCATTGATCAGGCCATCGAAGCCGATCAGGAGGCTGAGGTGGCCGCTCATCAGGCTGCTGCAGCCGCAGGGCTCAGGTGAGCGGAAGGCAGGGCCGGCCACGGGCCGGCCTTTTCTGCTGCTCCCAGTGGGCGGATCAGCCCGCAGTGCTCTGGGCCAGGAAGCCCTCAATCCAGCGCTGGTGGCGGCTGGTGGTGATCAACCCCGCCAGGGATGGCATGGCATCAGGCACCTGGAAGGCAGCGCGGAAGCCCTTGGCAAAGGCCTCGAGGCGAGCAGGGGCGAGGGCCTTGATCTGTTCCTGCAGCCTGGTGATGGCAGCGGGTGGGAGTGGAGCATCCTTGGCCTCGGCGTGCACCGCTTTGCCTGTCGTTGCCACCGGGGCCGGCTGCGCCGCAGCTGCGCTGCTCACCTGGCGTTGCTGCTTGTCGTAGAGCGCCAGGCCAAAGGGATTCCCGAAGGTCATCAGCGCCCGCTTGGTGGCATCGGTTTCGGCTTCCTTGAGGGCCGATTCATGGGCCAGGCCCAGGTCGGCGTCGATGCCATGGCCGGCGCCGGAGCCCTCACGGATGAGGGTGCGGTTTCCGGCGGTGATGGTGATGCGCACGCGGGCGATGTAGGTCACGCCCCAGCCGCTTTTGCGATCACGGCCAATCGGGCGCTCGTGTTCGGCCACGCAGCGGCTGATCAAGGTGGAGCGCTCCCAGCCATCAAAGCCAAAGATGCGGTTGGCTTCTGCGATCACCTGCCAACCCTCGAGATAGCTCACGCGGCTGCGGCCCTGCTCGCGCTGGCGCACGTTGGCGCGATCGAGCGGAGCCGAAAGCAACGCCACCTGCCGCTTACTCAACCCCCCAAAGGGGGGATCGCATTGGGATGTTGCAGGTGAGGGCGATAGTTGAGCACCAGCTTCTTGGCTCAGGGATTCCCGGAGCAGCTGCAGCGTCGATGGCGGTCGATTGGTTGCGCTACGGCGCACCACCGGAGTGGCGTGATTGGTAGCTGTCGATGTGATGGCCATGGTGAAGAAAGCGAGTGTGTGTGGAGTGAGAAAGGAGTGAGGGGCTGCAACCACTAGGGGGCTGCGGTGCCGAGCCGGAGCAAGAGATCCCACCTGGGCCCGCCACTGCAAAACCCCATTGCGAAGGGGCCCCTGGCCCCCTCAGGTGATGGACCAGTGGCGGGGTTTGATTAGGCGTGCGCCTGGGACGGCGGTGGCGGAGAGGGAGAAGGCGAGGTGGGCGGCTTCTGGTTTGGGGAGGCCTGAGGTGGCGGATGAGATGAGGGCGCGGATGCTGGCCTTGATGGAGGTTTTGTTGGGGGTGGTGGTGGTTTGGGTGGTGAGGAGGTCTGGGGGAAGGAGATCGGGGTCATCGATCTCGATGGCTTCTGTGGTGCGGGAGGAGAGGTGGTGATCGGTGAGGTGGTGGGCGGTGGCGGATGGATCGAGGCGGGAGAGGAGGTGAATGAGGGTGGATTCGAGGGCGTCAGCGCGGTTGTCTTCTCGTTTGGCGAGGGCTGAGAAGCGCTTGGATTGAGTGAGGTGGTAGCTGGCTTCTGCGCGCAGGCGTTCGATCACCCAGCAGGTGGCATCGGCTTTGCGGATGAAGGCCTCACGTTTGTTGTCCTCGAGGGCCAGGGATTCCTCGAGATCGGCGATGGCGAGGGCGCGTTCGTCGTCGTCCTCTGTGTCGAGGCGCTCGGAGAGGGGAGCAATCCAGTGGGTTTCGGCCTGGAGTTCGGTGCCGAGCTCCCAGATGGTGGGCAATTGCGGGGTATCGGCGGGAGGTGTGGTGACGGGGATGGCAACTGACATGGGTATGCGTGTGTGAGGAGGGTGAGTGGTGTGGAAAGCGGGGCTCCGGCGAGCGAGCAGAGCCCCATCGCAAGCGGCTATGCCGCTGCCGCGATTTCGATCACCTCGATGGGGATGGCCGAGCTCCGGCTGAGGCGGCGGGCCCGATCCACCAGGGAGGCGGTGCCGCGGGAACCGGGAAAGGCGATCACGAGCAGGGCCGCGCCCAGGGGGAGAGCGGCAACCAGATCGAGCGAGCGCTCGAGCATCTGGCGATTGCGGATCGGGCCAGCGGCGCGGCCGTGATCACGCCAGGCAGCGGGGTAGGGGATCTGGGGCCAGCCGAGCTGATCGGCCGCTGAGGTGATGGCTTGATCCGCGCCGCGGGCAGCGCCATGGAGCAGGGCCTGCACGATGCGGCCACTGGAGGCCCGTAAGAGATGGGTGGCGATCAGCTCGGAAGGCCAGGTGAGATCACGGCCACCACCGGCCACGATCACCAGCTGGCCACTGCCAGGGAGAAACAGCGAGCTGAATAAGGAAGCAGCAGGCGGTGCCAACGCGGCGGCCTGAGTGAGTGAAAGCATGGAAAGAAAAAGAGCGCAGAAGGAGTTCATTCAAGGGCTCCTGCTACAGCGGAGGCCATCCCTTGATCACCCCTTCATTGTATCAGTACGGGCGTACTATGCGCCAACTGAGATGGGACTGGTAGGGCGCTCTTCTTGAATCTTTATGGCTCTAGATCTGGCCACCTAGGGCATCAGCAGTGCGGCAACTCTTCTGAAAGCCGAGCACCGATCAAGTGCCCAGAACGCAGCCGCTACAGACGCTTCCAGGAGGATCAGGCAGGCCTGAGACAGCTCGGCCACCGCAGCCGCGGGAGGGCGCTGGGTGACACGAACCAACGCCACACTTCCCGGCGGCGGCAAGGACACAAGAGATCACGCGAGCGCCAGGGCCGGTGTCTGCGCAGCAGCCACACCGGCTCGCGAAGCCCTGGCGCCGTGTGACATCCTCAAGTCCCGCCGCCGCGTGGCGACTAATCGCTTACGGCGTGCGCTTGCTGCAACGAACTAGGTTCCCGGAAGCTGTAGCCGGGATCTGCACACTTGTGCCACAGCGGCATCCATACGGTCAGCCTGCGTTGCACCGGGGTACGGAGCAGAAGGCAACTGCTTGAGCTGCAGCATCCCGTAGGCCTCAGATCCGTTGATGCGGCGGTTGCTCCATCGAGCACAGACCCCTTGGATCTGGACATCACTCAGCCCAATCAGAAGAGTCAAACTTCCTGCGAGCACGTGTCGTGAGGCTGCAACACCACGATGGTGCAGACGACGTGGTGGATTGTCAGCCTGCTCGCTGTTCCAATCACTCCCGTTCCACCACCGGCGCCCACTCCGCCTGGATGCCGATATCAGGCACACCCGATTCTTTGTTGGTCTTCTCCAGCCAGTCGGCGCGGATGATCCGGTGCCCCTTGCGAACATTGCGCATCCCGGCCGGTGCCTGGGCCGCCGCTTGACACCACCATCAAGGCAAACCGATGGTGTGGTGGCACACCCAGCGATGAGGGCGCCTGATACCAAAGCAATCCACGGCCTCACTGGCGTTGCTGATCCTTTGACCAGATCGTTTGCAGGCTCCATTTGAA
>VGPP01000001.1 GCA_016882585.1 Cyanobacteria bacterium M_surface_7_m2_037 | reverse complement strand
ATGAGGCAGACAAGCCACCCGAGAGGGTGGCTTTTTTGTTGGCTGGCGCTGGGAGAGGTTGTAGCGTCGGTAAAGGTGCGGCGTTCCGTGGCGGCGATGAAGCGCAGGTTTCGGTGGCGTTCGCTGGTGCGATTGTTTTGGCGTTCTTACCGGCTCTGGGATCGGGAAGACTGTGTTGATTTGAGTGCGGCGTTTGCTTATCACACGCTGCAATCATTCTTCCCAATCTTGTTGATCGCTCTGGGTGTAGCCAGTCGTGTGTTGGGGCGTGTGGATAATCTGTCTGATCAGATCTTGGGCTTGGCGGATCAGGTGTTGCCGCCTTCAGTGATTCCTGTGATTCGAACCACGCTCAATCAGTTGATTCGTCAGGGCACAGGTGCTGGTTTGGTGGGTGCTGGCTTTCTGTTGGTGTCTTCAACCAACGCTTATCTAAGTCTGCAAAGGGGAGCTGATCGGCTGTGGGGGTTTCGGCCCTGTTTGCTTCCCATTGATCACTGGAGTAGGCCTGTTTGGCGTTTTGTGCGGGCACGTTTGGAGGCGATTGCTTTGGTGGCCTTGATTGGTTTCTTTGTGGTGTTGGATCAATTGACGACGAATCTGAGATTGCTCAGCCCTGGCAGTTGGAGAGTGATGTTGCAGGGCTGGTTGCCTCATTGGTTGCATCTGTGGGCTCCCGTGCCGATGGCTGTTGATTTTGGGATCTCGTTGTTGATTGCTTGCAGTCTGTCGTTTGCGCTGCTGGCAATTCTGCCTTCGCGTCATGTTCCGGCGCGATCGTTGATTCCTGGATCTCTTTTGATTGGTTTTGTATTAACGATCTTCAATGTGGTGCTGGGCCGTAGTTTGCTGTCTCTCGGGTCGCGTTTTCAGGCCTATGGCGTGATTGGTGGTGTGTTGCTGCTCAGCCTCTGGGTTTGGTTGGTGGCTTTGGTGGTCTATTACGGCACGGCCTTGAGTGTGGTGGTGAGCCGTCGCCGCGATGGTGAGGCATCCGCCCGCTTGGCCTCTTCCGCGGCAGACGGAGCCCAGTGAAGATGGAGTGAGTGAGTCAACAGGCCACCTGATGCAACGCCCGATTCCATGGCTCTGGATCGTTGTGATCGGACTGCTGCTCTTGGCACCTGGATTCACGGCGCGCCTGTTCTTTGATGTGCTCGAGGGCTTTGCCTTGTTGCTGGTGTTCGGCCCATTGGTGCTGGCGGGTGCTGGCTTTTTGGCCTGGCAGTGGTTTAAGAGCCGCCTGATCACCTGTCCCGCCTGCGGGACGCCCAGCTTTGGGGCGGCTACTTGCCCGGCTTGTGGAGCAGATCTACAGGGTGTGAAGCCAGGATCTCAACCTTCCCCCGATCTACCAGCCAGTTCGGCCGTGATCGACGTTGAGGTGCGCGACGTTTCAGGGGAGCGCTGAAGGCGTGCCGTTGCCGCTGGCACGGGCCAGCTCAGCCAAGCGCCTTTCCCTCAAATACAGGAACAAGGGAGCTGCAAAGGCAAACGCGATGGTGACGGAGCTCAGCAACACCACCCAGAGGTGCCGCATCTGCAGGCGCCGGCTCTCCACCACCATCCAGATGGTGACCGCCGAGGCGCCCACCAGCAGATCCCGCGACAACGACTGGGCGGCGGCGTTGGCATTGGCCAAGGCAACGAACAGGCTCAGATCGAAACTGGAGCCGTACTCCCGCATGTAGTCCAGATTGGCCATCCATGGCAGCACGCCACCGGCAATGGCCAGGGCCAGGTAAATCCAAGCCAGCCAGGGCCTCACAGCCGTTGGCGCAGGTTGGTTGGCGTTCAGGGAATCCACGGCTCCGGTCATGCGCTCGGGTTGTCCCATTGGATCACGTCCTGCTCAACGCTTTCGAGAACGGCACTGCAACGGTTGGCGTAGGCCTCAGCTCGGCGATAGAGGGTTGCCATCTCTTCCACTTCCAGGTCGTTCGACTGCAGCTTCGCCATCGCGAGCTCCAGGGCCGTTCGTGCTTCGTTGAAGCTCAGCTGCTCCACTTCTTCCTGCCACTCGGTGCCTTGATCAGCGGCGCTCTTGGTTGCGCTACGCCGGCGTTTCGGCTTGGGTTCAGCCATGGCGATCCTGATCCGTGTTCTGCACAACCGTGCTGATCCTGCCGTCTGCCACCCTCAGTTGGA
Organism: Cyanobacteria bacterium M_surface_7_m2_037; assembly: GCA_016882585.1. Classification (GTDB taxonomy): domain Bacteria; phylum Cyanobacteriota; class Cyanobacteriia; order PCC-6307; family Cyanobiaceae; genus Vulcanococcus. Next base: position 51,906 of record VGPP01000001.1, on the reverse strand, counting down.
GGGCATCGCCGGCCTGCACTTGCCGCACGGAGCGCACCAGCTGGCCATCGCCCTGATGCACCAAAGCGAAGCCCCGCTCCAGTAGGCGCTGGGGAGAGAGGGCTTGCAGCAGTTCGCGGCGTTGCTCCAGCTGCGTTCGTGCGCCCGCCAGGAGCACACGGGGATGCAGTTGCACGAGACGTGCTTGATCGGCGTCCAGGCGCAGGCGTTCACGTTGGAGCCGGTGAATGAGGGTCTGCCTCAGCAGCAGGCGTTGCTGTTGGAGGGCCTGCAGGAGGTGGTGGCGATCGGGCAGCAGCGCTACCACCGCAGCGGTGGGTGTTGCCGCCCGGTAGTCGGCCACCAGGTCAGCGATGGTGGTGTCGTCTTCATGGCCCAGTCCTGTCACCAGTGGCAGCGGGCAGGCGGCCAGATCGCGCGCCAGGGCCTCGCTGTCGAACACCGCGAGATCTTCACGGCTGCCGCCCCCGCGAGCCAGCACGATGGCTTCGATGCCGAAATCCTGGGCGCGGGCGACCACCTCGGCCAGCCGCGCCCGGATCTGCTCCTCAACGGCACCCTGCACGGGAATCGGCACCACATGGATGCGGGTGGCGGGCCAACGCTCCTGCGCGGTGCGCAACATGTCGGCCAGAGCTGAGCTGGGAACGCTGGTGAGCAGGGCAATCGCTGCGGGCATGGCAGGCAGGGACTGCTTTCGCGTTGGATCGAGGAGCCCCTCCGGCTCCAGGAGCGCACGTACTCGTTCGAACTGGCGCAGCACGGCGCTGAGGCTGGGCCTCACATCCAGGATCTGAACGCAAAGGCTGGCGCGGCTGGCCCAGAAGTTGAGCTTGCCCACCACAAGCACGCCATCGCCCTCGCTCGGCTGGAAGCTGAGCTTGCTGAGCTGCGACGCCCAGATCACCCCCGAGATCGAGGCCTGCTCATCCACGAGCGTGAGCCAGAGGTGGCCCTTCTTCAGCTGCGGCCGCGACACGGTGGCCTCCAGCAGAAAGCGCGGCGCGAATCCCCGCTCCAGCAGGGAGGCAATCGCTTGATTCAGTGTGGCAACGCTGTAGCGCGGCAGACCCAGTTCAGTGCTCACCGCTCCAGCCGGCGGTAGCAGCTCCACCAGTAGAGGCACACGATGCTGCCGAGCAGTGCCACGATCTGGCCGGCAGGGTGATCGATCCGGATCCACCCCACGCTGGTGATCACGATGCCGCTGCTGAGCATGCGGGCGCCATCGCGGCGGTTCTTGGCGAAAAGCTGAGCCAGGGGAGCTGCTGGTGCTGTTTGTTGGCTCAGTTTGAACCATCAAAAAGCGCCCCCTCGCGTGAGGGAGCGCCAAACGAGCCGAGGCTCCGGTGTGCCGTCTTCAGCCGAGGCCGATCTGGCCGAGGATCCCCTGGCCGGTGAGCAGCTCGGTGGCGAGACCGATGGTGAACCCCAGCATGGCCAGGCGGCCATTCCAGGTTTCAGCGAAATTCACAAAACCGAAGCGTGCAGATGTGGAGGTGGAATCAGGCATCGGATTGCCGCGAACAGTTGGACTGTAACGAAACATGTGGGCTGCTTGACGGTGTTCGGCGATACGGTTGCCGCCACTTGTTGGATGTTTTTGGTGTCGCGTCAGTTGTTGCAAAGCCAGCTCTCAGCCCCTCTGCCTGAGGCCCCGGAGCTCGTGCTGGTGACCGACCTCGACGGCACGCTGCTGGGTGGCGCGACCGCAGAGCGCCGGCGCTTCTACCAATGGCTCGCGCAGCAGCGTGAGCGCGTACTGCATGTGTTCTGCACGGGGCGTGATCTGGCTTCGATTGCCCGCGTGCTGGAGGACGACGAGCCCATTGGCCTGGCGGCCCCGCACCTGGTGATCGGAGATGTGGGCTGCACGGTGGCCTGCGGCCAATCGCTGTTGCCGGTTCCTCTGGCTGTGGAGCCGATCGAGGCGCGGTGGCAGGGGCTGGAGCAGCGGCTTCTACCGATGCTGGAGGGGCAGCCCGGCCTGGCGCCACAGCCGCTGCATTCCGAGCGGCGCCTGGCCTATTACGTGGATCCTGAGCAGTTCGACCACAGCCTGATTCCTGAGCTGGAGGCCCATGGCGTGGATTGTCTCCTCTCCGACAACCGTTATCTCGATCTGCTGCCCAGCGGTGTGAACAAAGGCTCCACCCTGTTGGCCCTGTTGGAGTGGTTGGACGTGGACCGCGATCGGGTGGTGACAGCCGGCGACACGCTCAATGATCTGGCGATGTTTGAAACCGGGCTGAAGGGCGTGATGGTGGCCAATGCTGAAGCAGCCTTGCTCGAGCATCTGCCACGGTTGTCGTCGGTGTATCTGGCCTCAGAGGAGGGCTGCGCCGGCATCGCCGAAGGGTTGCGCCATTTCGGCTTCGATCACCTCTGGGACTGACGGCGCTGCAGCGCTCGATTGGTGAGTGCGGTGGCTGGCGTGTTGGCGGGATCTTCCGGCCAGGGATGGCGGGGGTAGCGCCCCCGCAGCTCCTTGCGCACCTCCTGGTAAGCGCCACTCCAGAAGCCCGCCAGATCTTGGGTGATGGCGGCCGGCCGGCCGGCGGGCGAGAGCAGCTGCACCGTGACGGCCAGCCGGCCGCCCAGCACGGTGGGGGTGCTTGCGGCACCGAATAGTTCCTGCAGCTTCACCGCCAGCACCGGCTCACCGCTGCTGTAATCGAGCCTGGCCAGGCGACCTGAGGGAATGGGCAGCGCCTCAGGCAGGAGCGTTTCCAACTCACGCCGCGCTTCCCAGGGCAGCCCCTGCCACAGCGCTTCCTCCAGATTGAGCCCCTGCAGATCAGCGCGGCTGCGCAGGCCATCGAGTTGATCGCCCAGCCAGCTCTCCGGGTCGGCGGCCAGCGCCGTGATGCTGCGGTTGGGCCACGGGCCCCCCAGCTCCCGGTGGGCCAGGCTGAGGCGTTGCTGGAGTTGACGGCTGCTGCCATCCCAGGGGAGGGCTTCGATTCCCAGCTCACCCAGGCCGGTGAGCAGAGCGGTGCGCAGCACGTCGGCGGGGGCATCGGGCCAGGGGCGCCGCTCCAGCACCAGGGCTCCCAGGCGCAGCTCCCGCTCCGCCCGGATGCGTTCCTGCTGGCTATCCCAGCTCACCTGGGCCAGCTCTTCGCCGGCGGCCAAGGCCAGGGCGGTGAGGCTGCTCGGGGCCAGCGGCAGGGCCAGCTGGATGCGGGCATCGCTGCTGCCTCCGTCGGCTGCCGCAATCGCCAGGGCTGGACTGCCCACCAGGGGATCGCTGGGGTGGAGGAGCGCACCACGGCCGCCGCGGGTGAGGTAGCGGCCTGAACCGGGCGTGCGCTCTAGGGCCACCCGCTCGGGATAGGCATGGGCCAGCAGTTCAGCGGCGATGGCGGCTTCGTGGTCTGCTGGCGCTGTGCCCTGGGGATGGTTCGGGAGTTGGCGCAGCAGCTGCTGTTGCAGTTGGCGCAGCTGCTGGCGCCGCCGGTCGCGGCCGGGGCTCCGCAGCCAATCGATCCGTCGCATCAGGTCGCAGCCGGCCTCCAGTTGGGAGAGAGGATCGCGTTCGCTGAGCAGCGCTGCCATGCCGCAGCCCAGGTCTGCGGCCCCCAGCTCACAGGCGCGCAGCAGCAGTTGGGCCAGGCGTGGATGCACCCCGAGGCTGGCCAGGCGGCGGCCATGGGCATTGAGCTGGCCTCCCTCCTCCAGGGCTCCCAGCTGGCGCAGCAGCTCTTGGCCTTCGCGCAGGTGGGCCTGCGGCGGCGGCTCGAGCCAAGGGAGGGTTTCGCCCAGGCCTGCCCCCCATTCGGCCAGCTGCAGCACCAGCGGGGCGGGATCGGCCTCCATCACCGCGGGTGGATCGAAGCCGGGCCGGCGTTGCTGCTCGGCCGGGCTCCACAGGCGCAGGGCGCGGCCCGGGCCGAGGCGGCCGGCGCGGCCGGCACGCTGCTCAGCGCTGGCGAGGCTGGCCGGCACGGTCACCAGGCTCTCCATGCCGCTCACTGGATCGAAGCGGCTGCGGCGGCTGAGCCCGCTGTCGATCACCAGGCTCACGCCTTCGATCGTGAGCGAGCTCTCGGCAATCGCCGTAGCCAGCACCACCTTCCCCGCAGGTGTGTTGGCCGGGCGGATTGCCTGGCTCTGTTCGGCGAGGGGCAGATTGCCGTGCAGCAGGCACAGCTCGAGCTCCTGCCCCCAGCCCATGGCGGCGATGGCGTCGTGGCAGGCGCGCAGCTCCCGCTGCCCCGGCAGGAACACCAGCACGGTTTCGCCCGCCCCCCGCTGATCGAGCCAGTGGCTCTCCAGTGCCCGCAGCACCTGCTGCGGGAGTGTTTCGCGCTCCCGCGGCGGCTGATGGCTCACGCTCACGGGATGACTGCGACCCTCGCTGGTGAGCAGGGCGGCCTCCGGCAGTTGCTCCACCAGGGGCTGCAGGTTGAGCGTGGCCGACATCACCAGCAGCCGCAGCTCAGGCATCAGCAGCTCGCGGGCCTCGCGCAGCAGGGCGAGAGCGAGATCGGCCTCGCAGCGGCGCTCGTGAAATTCATCGAAGATCACGCAATCCACGCCATCGAGGCCTGGGTCCGACTGCAGCTGCCGCAGGAACAGGCCGTCGGTCAGCACCTCGATGCGCGTGGCAGCGGAGATGCGGCTCTCCAGGCGCACCCGGTAGCCCACCTGCTCGCCCACGCGTTCACCCAATTCAGCGGCCAGCCGCTCGGCGGCAGCTTTCGCGGCCAGCCGCCGGGGTTCGAGCATCAGGATCCGGCCGCGGCAGGCGTTCAGCAGGGCGAGCGGAACCCGAGTGGTTTTGCCCGCGCCGGGCGGAGCCTGCAGCAGCACGGTGCCCCCGGCGGGGAGGCGCTGCACCAGCTCAGGCAGCAGCGGCTCGATCGGCAGGGGCACGGGGTGGTGTGCGGAGAGCGTGCTCAGCGCCTGGGCTCAGCGCACGTGGCGGGCGCCATCCACCGGGTGATACACCTCGCCGGTGGTTTCTTCGTACACGATGGCCGGCAGGCCGGTTTCAAACATCGTCTGCAGCGCTTCCTTCAGATAAGGGTTCCAGCCGCCGGTGTTCACCTTGCCGTGGCGCACGGTCCAGTCCCAGGTGCCCTGCAGATCCCTGGGCACACGACCTTCGCGATCGCGGCGGGCCACCAGATCCTGCGATTCCACCAGGCCCACCAGGATGGGGTTTTTGCCGTAGGCGGGGGTGAGGATCAACTCCAGGCGAACGGGATCCTCCTTCACCAGCTTCAGCTGAAAGCGGGGGGGCAGCTTGATGGCCTTGAGCACCGCAGCCACGATCCGGGTTCTTTGCTCCACTCAGCCTCCGCTGTGTCCACAAGCACTCAACGGTTGTACCAGCTGGAGGGCCCGTGCGGGCTCAGCTGGGGTCGTTCGATGAGGCGGGCTGCTCCTGATCGCCCCCGAAGCGCACGGTGAGCAGGTCGTCGCGGGTGAGCTGACCATCCGCATCGAGCAGCTCCGGATGGATGGTGAGGCGGCCGGTGCGATCGCCGCGGGGGATGCGGTTTTGATCACCGGGCCGCGGCACCGCAGCAAAGCCGCGCCCCATGATCCGGAAGGCCTGCCACAGCAATCCGAGGAAGCAGGCTGCATAAACGAGCGGCAGCAGCTTGGCGAATAGCTCGGAGCTCATGGCGAGGATCCCGGCAGGGAGGGGTGGACGGCGTTCCGGTGGACTGTGGTTATTCCGGTTGGTCCATCATCGCGCGGTTGTGCAAGGCGCGGTGGGGGGGGAATCCACCAGCACGGGCCCCTTTGCCGCCGCGGAAAACCTGCGTACGGTCGATATCCGCCGGATTGCTTGTCATGGCTGCTGTGCCTTCCCGGGTGTTGCCCCTGGCCCTAGCTGCGGCCCTGGCTGGCCCGCTGCTCACCTCGCTCCCGTCGGCCCTGGCGCAATCACCAGCGGCCAGCGCTGCGCTTTCGCGCCAGTCGTTTGTAGCGGAGGCGGTGCGCCGCACCGGCCCGGCCGTGGTCACCATCGACACGGAGCGCACGGTGGTGGTGCCAGGTCGCCAGAGCCTGGCCCCCTTCCCGTTCATGGATCCGATGCTGCGCCAGTTCTTTGGCCTGCCGCAGGGGGGTGGTGCCATCCCGCCGTCGCAGCGCACAGAACGGGGCCAGGGCAGCGGCTTCATCTACGACTCCACCGGGCTGCTGCTCACCAACGCCCACGTGGTGGAGGGCAGCACGAAGGTGACGGTGGGTCTCAGTGATGGCCGCCGTGTGGAAGGTACGGTGGTGGGCGCTGATCGTGTGACGGATCTGGCGGTGGTGCGTCTGGCGGGCGGAGGCTCCTGGCCCGTGGCGCCCCTGGGTAATTCCGACAGCCTGCAGGTGGGTGAGTGGGTGATTGCCGTGGGCAATCCCTTCGGCCTCGACCAGAGCGTGACCCTCGGCATTGTGAGCAGCCTCAACCGCAATGCCGCTGCGCTGGGAATCACCGATAAGCGCCTGGAACTGATTCAGACCGATGCGGCGATCAACCCTGGCAATTCCGGTGGGCCGCTCTTGGATGCCGATGGTGCCGTGGTGGGGATCAACACGCTGGTGCGCTCCGGCCCTGGGGCTGGTTTGGGCTTTGCGATTCCGATCAACCGCGCTCGCAGCGTGGCGGAGCAACTGGTGAGCAAGGGCAGCGTGAGCCACGCCATGATCGGCGTGGGCCTCGATGCTGTGCGCAATGCCAGCGGCAGCCCCGTGCCTGGAGCCGTGGTGCGCAGTGTGATGCCCGCAGGGCCGGCGGCACGGGCGGGGCTGCGGCCCGGTGATCGCATCACGGCCGTGGATGGCCAGGCCGTGAGCAACCCAGCGCAGCTCACCCAGCTGGTGGAGCGCAATGGCGTGGGCCGCTCGATGGAGCTCACGCTGCAGCGGCAGGGCCAAACCCTGCGGCTGCAGGTGACGCCGGTGGAGCTCTCAACGCTGATGGGATCGCGTTGAGACGCGCTCAGCGATCGGCCTCGCGCAGCACCTCCACGCATTGGGTGACGCACTCCCCATCGTCGATGGAGCAGGCGGTGATGCACTCGAAATAAGTCTCCACCGGATCCAATCCGGTGGAGCTGGAGGTGGCGATCCCCATGGCCAGCAGATCAGCCCCAGTGACATGGGAGGGATGCGGAACGATGCCCATGGCCTGACCTCTCGAGGGGGGAAGTCATCAGCGTATGAACACCGTGCGTCTTGGACAAGAACAATGAGTCGTCTTGCCTAGGGAAGTGTGAAGTTGTTTTGAGCGGTGGCTGGCTCCGGTGCTGGCATCAGGCGGCTTTCTGTTTGCGAGCTTCGGCTTTCGCTTTCTGCTTGTCGCGGTTGGCTTTGCGCTTGGCGTCCTGTTCAGCGGCCAGGCGTGCGACCTCAGCGGCGGCCGTTTCCTCGGCTTTCTTCTCGCGGTAGTAGGTGTAATCGCCGCGATACACCACCAAGTCGCCGTCGCGGATTTCCACGATCTTGTTGGCCACCCGTGAGATGAAGTAGCGGTCGTGGCTCACCACCAGCACCGCGCCGTCGTATTCGATCAGGGCATCCTCCAGCATCTGCTTGGCCGGGATGTCGAGGTGGTTGGTGGGCTCATCGAGCACCACCAGATTGCAGGGCATCAGCAACATCAGCGCTAGGGCCAGCCGCGCCTTCTCGCCGCCGGAGAGCTTGCCCACCTCCTTGAACACGGCGTCGTTGCTGAAGCAGAAGCTGCCCAGCAGGGAGCGCACCTGGGTCTGGGTCCAGTCGGGCACCGCTTCAAAGAGCGTGTCGATCACGGTTTTGGAGAGGTCGAGGGCTTCGGCCTGGTTCTGCTCGAAGTAGCCCGCAATCACGTTGTGCTCGCCCAGGCCGGCGACGCCTTCATCGGGCGTCTCGATGCCCATCACCAGCCGCAGCAGGGTGGATTTGCCGGCGCCGTTGGGGCCCACGAAGGCGATGCGATCACCCCGCTCCACCTCCAGATTCGCCCCGAGGAACAGGATCTGCTCGCCGTAGCTGTGGCTGAGGTCTTTGATCTCAGCGATCAGGCGGCCGCTGCGCGGTGCCGGCGGAAACTGGAAGCGCGGGCCGCTCACGCTTTCGATCGGCGCTTCGATCCGCTCCACCTTGTCAAGCAGCTTCTCGCGGCTCTTGGCCTGGGTAGAGCGGGTGGCGCTGGCGCGGAAGCGATCGATGTAGGCCTGCTGGGTGGCGAGCTCCTTCTGCTGGCGCTCAAAAGCCGCCTGGCCGGCTTCGCGCTCGAGCGCTTTCTGCTCCAGGTGCTGGCTGTAGTTGCCCAGGTAGCTGCGGGAGACGCCGCGCTCGGTTTCCACGATCTGATTGCACACCCGATCGAGGAAGGCCCGGTCGTGGCTGATCACCACCAGCGGGCAGGTCTGGCCCACGAGGTAGTCCTCCAGCCACTGGATTGTTTCCACATCCAGGTGGTTGGTGGGTTCATCGAGCAGCAGCAGATCGGGCTCCTGCAGCAGCACCTTGCCCAGGGCGATGCGCATCTGCCAGCCGCCGGAGTAGTCGCCCACCAGCTGCTCGGCGCCCTCTGGCGTGAAGCCGATCGTGGGCAGCAACTTGTCGATGCGGGCGTCGAGCTCGTAGCCGTGCAGGCTCTCGAAGCGGCTCTGCAGGCTGCCCAGCTCGTGGATCAGTTCATCGAGGTGATCGGGATCCTCGGCTGCCTTTTCTGAGCCCATCTCCTCCTCCACCTCGCGCTGGCGGTTGAGCACCGTGGCCGCCTCACCGAAGGCCTGGAAGAGCTCCTGCCGCACGGTGCGGCTCACATCCACATCGAATTCCTGCTGCAGGTACACGATGCGCGGATCGCCCTGCTTCACCACCTGGCCGCTGCTGGGCTCCTCCATCCCGGCGATGATCCGCATCTGGGTGGATTTGCCGGCGCCGTTCACCCCCACCAGGCCGATGCGATCGCCGGGCTTCACCTCCCAGGTGACATCCCGCAGCACCTCACCGGTGGGATAAATCTTGGAGACGCGTTCGAGACGAAGCAAGGCGTTGCACGTGGGGGCGCCGGCGGCCCTGTCCTGCCTGCATCATCTCCCGCGGCTGGACCGGCCTGGCCGCCAGCTCGCCCTGCAGACTGTTTTCAGTCCCCGCACAGGCCGGCGCCATGGTGAAGCGACTCGAACAGGTGGCGGCTCTGGTGGTGGCGGCCGGCCTGGCGATCGTGAGCTACTGGCTCTTCTTCAGCTGGATGGGCGCCGATCGGCGCCCGCGCCGCAGCGCTCTAGAGGCCGCCCCGCGCCTTGAGCAGCCATTGCTTGGTTTCGGGGTCGTCGATCGCCTGGAGGTGGGCCTTCACCTCGTCGCGGCTCACGGGCAGGCCCCAGTCGCTGCCGAGGCTGCAGATGCGGGTGAGGGCGCCTGAGGGGTCCTGCAGGGCCTGGCGAAACAGCTCCTGGGTGAGCTGCTGATCGCTGCGGATGCGCTCGTAGAGGGCGGGGGCGTTGCCGGCGCTCATGGGCTTGCTGGCCGATGGGCTCACCCTATGAACGGGCGCTGCTTCTGCCTGCGCTTCGTGGTGGATCGTGATCTGAAGGCTCCGAGGTTCGGGCGTTTCATCGGGTTGGTTGGGCGCAGACACCCAGCACCGCCGGTCGCATCGCCCCTGTGACCGAGGGCAAAGAGCCGCTCACCCCCTGCTGATGCCACCAGGCGAGCAAGGCAAAGGCCAGGGCTTCGCGATCGCTGTCGCCGATGCCCAACTCCGCCAGGGGGCGGAGTTGCAGGCCGCGGCAGCGGCGCCGCAGTTCGCGCATCAGGGTGGTGTTGCGGGCTCCGCCGCCGGCCACCAGCAGCTCCACCACCGCGGGGCAGCGGCCAAGGTCTTGCGCCACGGCGGCAGCGCTGAAGGCGGTGAGCGTGGCCAGCGCATCGGCGGGGATGAGCGGTTGCTGGCGGCGCGCGGCGCTGGCCTCCAGCTCGCTGAGACGCCGCTCCAGATCCGGCTGGCCAAACAGTTCGCGGCCGGTGGATTTGGGTGGTGCCTGCTGGAGATAAGGCTCCTGCAGCCACTGCTGCACCAGCGCCTCATCCACGTGGCCCTGGGCGGCCCAGGCGCCACCGGCATCGAAACCCACGCTGCCCCCGCTGAAGCGGGTTGTCGCCAGATCCAGCAGGGTGTTGGCGGGGCCGCAGTCCCACCCCTGAACCGGTGCGCTCCGATCGGGGCCCGAGGCGGGTGGCAGCAGGGTGAGGTTGGCGATGCCGCCGAGGTTCAGCAGAGCCCGCCAGCCGCCGATGGCCGGTAGCAGGGCCGCATCGGCGGCTGGCACCAGGGGTGCCCCCTGGCCCCCGAGCGCCAGATCGGCGGCGCGGAAGTCGAACACCACCGGCCGCTGCAGCAGCTGAGCCAGCAGGGGCCCTTGCAGCAGTTGCCAGCTGCTGCCGCGGTGATCCCCCTGCGGCGGCCGGTGCCAGAGGGTTTGGCCGTGGCAGCCCACGAGCTCGGCGCTGCCGCTGGGGTCACAGGCTCGCGCCGCTTCAGCCTGCATCTCGGTGAGCGCCTCGCCCAGCTCCAGCACGTCGGACGCGGTGATGGGCTTCCCCTGGCCGGCAGCGATCAGGTGGTTGCGTAGGTCGTTGGGATAGGGCACTGCCGCGCGGTTCAACAGCCGCCAGCGGGGTCGGCGTGGCGGGCCGCTGAACGCCGCCAGCACCGCATCCACGCCATCGGCGCTGGTGCCGCTCATCAGACCCAACACCCGCATGGCCACAAAAAAGCCCCCGGGCATTCTCCGGGGGCCTGAGGGTTGGGGCGAGCCTCAGTGGCTCACTTGTTGGGCTGCGGGGTCATGCGCAGGTAGGGCTTGATCTCGGTCACGCCCTTGGGGAACTTGTTGCGGGCTTCGTCGGTGGGGATCGAAGGCACCACCACGCAGTCGTCGCCGTCTTTCCAGTTCACCGGAGTGGCCACCTGGTGGTAGTCGGTGAGTTGCAGCGAGTCGATCACCCGCAGGATCTCGTTGAAGTTGCGGCCGGTGCTGGCGGGATAGGTGATCTGCAGGCGCAGCTTTTTGTTCGGGTCGATGATGAACACCGAACGCACCGTGAGGTTGTTGAGCGAGTTCGGGTGGATCATCCCGTAGAGATCGCTCACCTTCTTGTCCTCATCGGCGAGGATCGGGTAGTCAACGGTGGTGTTCTGCGTTTCGTTGATGTCGCAGATCCAGCCGCCATGGCTCTCAGCGGAGTCCACGCTCAGGGCGATCGTTTTCACGTTGCGCTTCTCCCACTCGGGGCGCAGGCGCGACACCTCACCCAGCTCGGTGGTGCACACGGGGGTGTAGTCGGCGGGGTGGGAGAAGAGCACCACCCAGCTGTCGCCGGCGAAGTCGTAGAGGTTGATCGGACCCAGCTGGGAGTTCTGGGTGAAATCGGGGACGGTGTCGCCCAGTTGGAGCGCCATGGAGCTGGGTTGATTTGAGGCCAGATGCTGCCATAGCCAGGGTCTGAACTGACGTCAACCCAGTGATGGCTGTTCGCTGAACAACCATGCGCGCAACCCCTCCAGGCCCAGGCCTGCTGTGGCGGATACGAACAGCGCCTGGGGATCGAGCTTGCGCGCCTGCTCCACGGCGCTGGCCGGGCAGCGATCGATCTGGTTGCCGATCAGCCGGCGCGGGGTGTCGCTGCCCAGCTCATCGAGGATGGTGTGCACGGTGTTCAGTTGTTCCACCCAGCCCGGATCGGAGAGATCCACCACCAGCAGCAGCTGATCGGCTTCCAGGGTTTCCTCCAGGGTGGAGCGGAAGGCTTCCACCAGCGGCGGTGGCAGGGCGCGGATGAAGCCCACCGTGTCGGTGAGCAGCAGGGTTTGGGGCGGCCCGCCTGTGGGGTTGGGCCGGCTGATGCGGCGGGTGGTGGGATCGAGCGTGGCGAAGAGCTTGTTCTCCGCCAGCACCGCCTCGCCGGCAGCCGGCTTGCTCAGGGCATTGAGCAGGGAGCTCTTGCCGGCGTTGGTGTAACCCACCAGAGCAAAGCGCTGCAGGCCGTGGCGGCTGCTGCGGATGCGGGCCCGGTGCTCCCGCAGCTTCTGCACGTCGCGCTGCAGCTTGTCGATGCGGCGGGCGATGGCGCGCCGATCCTTTTCCAGCTGGGTTTCACCGGGGCCGCGGGTGCCGATGCCGCCGCCCTGGCGCGAAAGGCTCAAGCCGCGGCCCACCAGCCGGGGCAGCCGGTAGCGCAGTTGCGCCAGTTCCACCTGAAGGCGCCCGGCGCCGCTGGCGGCCCGCTGGGCAAAGATGTCGAGGATCAGTTCGCTGCGATCGCTCACGGGCAGATCCAGCAGGTGTTCCAGGTTGCGGGCCTGGGCGGGGGTGAGTTCGCGATCGGTCACCACCAGCGATGCCCCGAGCCGCCGTGCCTCCAGGGCGGCTTCGCGCAGCTTGCCTTCACCCCAGAGTGTTTGCGGTGAGCCTGACGCCTTGCGTTGCACCACCAGCCCCACCGGCAGCGAGCCGGCGCTGCGTACCAGCCCTTCGAGTTCGGCGATCTCACGCCGGGCTGTTTCAGGGTCGGAGGGGCTCAGCACCAGCAGCAGCACCTGCTCGAGGCCGCTGGGCTTGATCGCTGCTTGCGGCGGCGCTTGCCGCTCCGGTGGGATCCACTGGCACAGCTCACTGAGATCGGCCTCGTGCTGCTGCTGCCAGGGATGGCTGGGATCGCCGCCGGGCAGGTAAGCCGCTGCCGCCCAGAAACCACCGGCGCCCGGTTGTTGGCCGTAGCGCAGCCACAGCTGGGGATCGAGATCCAGGCCCACCACCGCTTCACTGCCGTGGGGTTCGAGCTGCTTGGCCCGGCCCACGCAGGTGATCAGGCGCAGGTCGCTGCCCTGGCGGCGCGGCCCCCCTGGAAGCCGCTCCAGCAGCCGGCCCGATTGCTCCAGCGGCCCCACCCACAGCAGGCGGCAGAGGCCGCGGCCATCGATCACCAGGCTGAGGGGCAGCTCCAGCTCGGTGCTTTCGGCCGCCAGCCGTTGCAGGGTGAGCAGATCGGCCCCAAAAGCCTCCGGGTGGCGCCGGTGGCTGAGGCGCTCCAGGCGCCGGCTCTGGGCAGGACGCAGACCGGCCGTGCGGCCCAGCAGGGCGGTTTGCTTCAACGCTCGATCAGCACGCAGTGCAGGCCGGCTGCCCGGGCGCCGGCTTCATCCTCGGGGCTATCGCCGATGTGCCAAGCCGCCGCCGCTGGCAACTGCAGTAGCTCCAGTGCCCGCTGGAACGGGCGCGGATCGGGCTTGGCCGCTCCCACCGCCGACGACACCACTACCGCATCCAGCCATGGCGCCAGCTCCAGCTGCTCCAGCAGCGCGTGCAGCCGTTGATCAAAGTTGCTCACCACCGCCAGCTTCAGTCCTGCGGCGCTCCAGCGCTGCAGATGATCCGCCACGTCGGGATACACCTGCCAGGGATCGGCGCTGGCGTAGTGGGCAAACAGTGCGGGGCCCAAGCCCTCAGGCAAGGGGCCTTCATGGCCGCAGGCGCGAAGGCAGCCGGCGATCAGCTCCACCCACCAGGCCTGCTCGGCCTCCAGCAGGGCAGTGCCCTCGAGCCCTGGGAAGGCCAGCGGTGGTGCCGCCTTAAACAGCTTGGGGAAGGTGGCATTGATCGCGGCAGCCTCCACGCTCAGCCCGTATTCGGCGGCAAAGGCCGCATAGGTGCTGCCCACGGAGCGGCGCAGGCCGATCAAGGTGCCCATCGCATCGAGCAGCAAGCCCTCGGGTCGGCGCGCGTCGGTCATCGATGGTGAGGTGATGCGTCAGAACCAATCGGCCAGCCAACCACCGGCCACGCGCAGCTGATGCTGCAGCCCCGGCATCCGGGCCAGGTAGGCCAGGCGCCGCAGTTGGAACGCTGCAGGGCCCGCCAGGGTGATCCCCATGCCGGTGAGGGTGGCCTGGCCGATGCCCAGGCCCAGCATTTCCCCCAGATCCTTCCAGATAAACGGTGCCAGCTCCTCGCCGCGACGCTGGTGCAGCACATTCGCCGCCACACAGCTCGCCTGCTGGTATGCAACCTGGGCCGTGGCGGGATGGGCTTCTCCGCTGGTATCGGGGCAGAAGGCCGCATCCCCCATCGCGAAGAGGTGCTCGGCGCCGATCACCCGCAGATCGCTGTGGCAGAACAGCCGGCCGCGGCGATCGAGCTCGAGCGCTGGCATGAGGCTGGGAACACTGCCCACAACCCCACCGGTCCAGATCACCCCATCACAGCTCAGCGTTTCGCTGGTGTTGTCCCGCTGGAGGCTGAGCGTTGTGGCGGTGACGGCCGTCACCCGGGTGCCTGTGCGCAGGCGGATATCGCGCTGCAACAGGGCTTGCCGGGCTTGATCCCTGTTGAAGGAGCGGGATGCCGGCAGCAGCTCCTCGCCCTGTTCGATCAGTTCCACCACCGCTGCGCCCTGCAGCAGATCGGCCAGCTTGCAGGCCAGCTCCACGCCACTGGCACCGGCGCCCACAATCGCCAGGCGCTGCAGGGGGCGCTGCTGCTGCTTGAGCCGCTCCACCAGCTGCTGCAAACGATCCACATCCGCCAGGCTGCGGAAGCCGAGGCAGTGTTCCTCCACCCCTGGGATGCCATAGCTGGTGGGTTTGCCGCCGGTGGCCAGCACCAGTTGGGCGTAGCGCAGCTGATGCCCAGCCTCGGTGCTCAGCTGTTGTTGGGCGGTGTTGATCTGGCTCACTCGATCCTGCAGCCACACCACGCCTTTGCCGGCCAGCAGTTCGCTGTAGCGCGGTGCGATCTCCCAGCGCCGCAGCTCTTCGCTGAGCAGTTCGTAGAGCAGGGGCAGAAACAGGAAGCGCTCCTGCGGTTCGATCAGCAGAACCGGTGTGTCGGGGGCTGCCGCCGCCAGCTGCAGGGCGGCGCTCAATCCGCCAAAGCCACCTCCCACCACCACAACGGGTTGCTGTTCGGCCTCGGCTGGCGGCACGGTTCCGATCGGGCGGTGGGTGTTGCGCGAACCCTAACCAGCAGCTGCGGGCACGGAAGTGCTTTCCCCTGGCATTGGAGGATGGGCTGATGACGAGCACACCGGCCACCACCTCAGCCGCGCTGGATGAGCAGCAGTGCTGCCAGGCGCTGGAGTCTCTTGATGCGCTGGGGCGGATGCGCTGGGGGCTCAACCAGTTTGGTGATGGCTTTGCGCTCACCACCAGCTTCGGGATCCAGGCGGCGGTTTCGCTGCATCTGATCAGTCAGCTGGAGCGCTCGGTGCCTGTGATCTGGGTGGATACCGGCTACCTCCCGCCTGAGACCTACCGCTACGCCGAAACCCTGATCGAGCTGCTGGGGCTCCAGGTGCATGTGGCCCAGGCGGAGATCAGTCCTGCTCGGATGGAGGCCTTGCATGGCCGCCTTTGGGAAACAGGCCGCGTGGAAGACATGGAGACCTACCACCGCATTCGCAAGGTGGAGCCGCTGGATCGCGCCCTGGAGGCGCTGGCGGTGCGCTGCTGGGCCAGCGGTGTGCGCGGCCGGCAGACCGATCACCGCAGCACCATGCAACCACTGGCCCAGGTGCGCGGTCGCTGGGCCCTGCGCCCGCTGCTCGCCTGGACCAACAAGGACGTTTTTTATTACATGCAGGAGCACGGGCTGCCCCAGCACCCGTTGTTTGAGCAGGGCTACTCCACGGTGGGCGACTGGCATTCCAGTGGCCCCGACGATGGCGGCATCAGCGGCCGGGCGACCCGTTTTGGGGGCCTCAAGCAGGAATGCGGCATTCACCTGCCCGGGATGGCCGGCGAGGGCATCTGAGTGGCGCGGCTGTTGCTGATCGGCAACAGCCGCTGGCATTGGGCTGAGCCCGGCGCCACCGGCGGCGGCTTGCGTTGCTGGCACACACCGCCCTCCGAGCGGCTTGAGGCTGAGGATCTTCAGGCCTGGGCTGCGGTGGGCCCGGTGCCGGCTCATCCAGCCTCCCTGGCCGCTCGGCAGCTCGCCCTGGCCGATGTGCCCCTGGAGGGGGCGCCGCCCTGGCTGGGGATCGACCGCGCCTTGGTGGGTTGGTGGGCCTGGCGGCAGCAGCAGCGGGCTGTGCTCGTGGCGGATGCCGGTACGGCCTTGAGCCTCACGCGGGTGAGCGCCGAGGGGCGTTTTGCAGGTGGCTTGATCAGTGCAGGTTTGGCCCTGCAACTGAAAGCCCTGGGTGGTTCCACAGCGCAGTTGCCTCAGCTCCACGGCGCCGGCGCTGAGCTGGATCAGCTTGCGCCGGCCTGGCCTCAGGCCACGGATCAGGCGATGGTGGAGGGCTGCCGCCGGGCCGTGGCTGCAGCGATCGCCCTGGCCGCGGAGCGGGCCGAGGGCGCCAGCCTCTGGCTCACCGGCGGCGACGCCCCGTTGGTGTTGCCAGTGCTGCTCACGCAGCAGCTGGATGCCGCGCATGCACCGGATCTGGCCCTGGAGGCCATGGCGGCGTTGCCGGCGGTGGGGTGGCGCCGTTGAGCTCAGGCCAGGCCCAGATCGCGCAGGATGTCGTCGGCCATGGTTTCCGCCTTCACCTTGGTGTAGGCCTTTTCGATCTTGCCTTCGGCATCCACCACGAAGGTGTGGCGCATCATGCCCATGTATTCGCGGCCCATGAACTTCTTGAGGCCGTAGCTGCCGAAGCTCTCGGCCACCGGGCAGGGCTCGGCGTCGGTGAGCAGGGTGAAGGGAAGTTCGTATTTGCCGATGAACTTGCTGTGGCTGGCGGCGCCGTCTTTGCTGATGCCCAGCACCGCAATGTTGTGCTGCTCAAAGGCGGCCCACTGATCGCGGAAGTTGCAGGCTTCTTTGGTGCAGCCCGGGGTGTCGTCCTTGGGATAGAAGTAGATCACCACGCGCTGGCCCTTGAAACCGGCCAGGCTCACCAGCTCACCGTTTTGATCGGGGAGGGTGAAGTCGGGTGCGGCATCACCGATCTGCAGAGCCATGGCGGGGCTTCAACACAATGGCGGGAGCCTAAGGGGAGGTCCGAGCGGGGCGGCGGTTCCGCGCCTGTGGCTGCTGCCGCTCAGGGCGGAGGATTCCTGGACGCTCAGCGAGGCCGAACTGGCGTGGAGCGCTGCGCTGCCGCCTGCGGTGCAGCACCGCTATCGCACCAGCCGGCATCTGTTGCGCTGCCGCCTGGCCGCGTGCCTGGAGCTGCCGCCTGAGGCGGTGCCGCTGCACAGTCCGCCCGGTGAGGCGCCTGGCCTGGCTGAGGGCTATGGCGCCGTGAGCCTGAGCCATAGCCGCGATCAGCTGCTGCTGGCCTGGTCGCCCTGGCCGATCGGGGTGGATCTGGAATGGGCGCAGCGCCCGATTGCGGCGGAGTTACTGGCGCGCCGGTTTTTCCCGCCCCGGGAATGGCAGCAGCTGCAGCGCCAAGACCCGCCGGAGCGCCCGGGGCTGGTGCTGGAGAGCTGGGTGCGGAAAGAGGCGGCGATCAAATGGCAGCGCAGCAGCCTCGCCACCGATCTGCGCCATTGGCATTGGTGCAGCGAACAGCAGCGCCTTGAGCATCAGCTCGAGGGCTGGCAGCCGCCCAGTGTGTGTGTGCGGCGTAACGGCTGGTTATGCGCCGTGGTGGGGCAGGCAGCCGAACAGGCGATCTGGGATTAACTTTCGCGCGTTCATCTCCTGAACAGTCCTCTCAAGAGGCCGCACCCATGCCGTTGGCCCTGCGCTTCAGTGTGGTGGCTCTGCTGAGCCTGTTCGGTGTGGCCGGGCTTGCCCAATGGCGCTTGCTGCCTCCACCGGCCATGCGCACCGGCGCCTCCACCGACCGTGTTCTGGCGGATCTGGCCAGCCAGGAAGCGTTGCAGGATGGCCGCGCCAGGGCGAGCGAGGCGCTGGGCCAGTTTGTGGGCGGCCAGATCACCCGCTACTTCTGGGGCAGCTTCACCGGCTATCTCGATGTGCTCGGGCTGGAGACCCCGGAAGACATGGAGGCCCGCATCAGCGAAGCGCCCGATCGGGTGCAGTTGCTGCTGATTCCTCGGGGCGGCGAGGAGCGCTATGTGGCCCAGGTGCAGGCGGAAGACAACGTTCCCCGTGGCGTGGCCTGCAGCGGCCGCGGCGAACCCGGCAGCTTCCGCTATGAGCGCGATGCGCTGCATTGCCCGCCGGGGTGGAACGCCCTGGAGCTGCCCACACGGCGCACGGCTGCCGAGCGCGGTTAACGCTTGCCCGGTTTTTCGATAACCGATTCTTAAATCAACCTGCAGAAGGTCCATGGCGGACGCTTCCGCTCGCCATACCGGGAGAGTCATCCTCTGCACAACCATGCGCAAGGTTCTCCTCCCCTTGGCTGGCGCTGGTGTCCTGCTTGCAGGCCTCTCGGCCCAGGCCATTCCCCAAGGGCCTACCACCATCAATTCGGATCAGGCCGGCGTGCGCTACGGCGCTCCCACCTTCATCCAACCTGGCCTGCCCACGCAGACGGCCCGCGCCGTGAGCCAGGGCTTCGTTCGCTCCAACACCCTGCTGCCCCTCGGTGGCACGGAGGTGATCGACAACCCGGTTCCCAAGGATCTGAAGGATCTGTCGGGCTGGTCGCGCGATGAGCTGCAGGCTGGCCTGCAGAAGGAATACGACGTGGATGTGGTCGCTGTGGCCAACTTCCTCTATTCCGAGAAGGGCGAACAGTTCCTGTCTGAAAGCATTCAGCAGAACAATTACACGCCTTACTACAGCCAGAGCCACAGCCTGCAGGCCGTGCGCAGCGCCATCATCCTCGATTCGGCCGATGGCAAGCTCTCGAGCTACGGCATGATGTCGAATCTGTCTACCGATCAGCGTCTGCAGGGCGCCATGAAGGTGTGCGATGTGAGCGACGCCTCGAACAGTCAGCGGGCTACCTCCCTGCTGAGCTGGTACATGAACACTCCGGCTTGCATTGCGGCTTACACCGCTGAAGCCCCTGCTCCGGCCCCTGCCGCTCCTGCTGTTCGCGGTCTCTGGTGATCTTCAAGACAGCTGGCGCTGTCTGTATCCCTCTCCGGCTTTCACTCCATGGGTGGAAGCCGGTTTTTTGTTGATGGTCTTGATGCTGATCAACAGGAGTGATTCCTCAGTATCAGCGCCTCCGCAGGGCCGTGAGCCGCTGATGCTGCAGCTGTTGCGGTAGGCGAGAGCCGACCCGCTGTTGGAGCATTTCGTGGAGCGATTGCAACTGCTCGGGCTGGAGGATGTCGCTGAGATGCTTCCTGTAAGCAGCGTCATCGCCCAGCCAGCGCTCGATCACACCTGCCGTGAGCGTGAGTTCCAGGGGCTCCTGCCACTGCTGCCAGTTCACCGTCCAACCGCGGCGCTCGAGTTCTGCCTGCAACAGGTCTCGATTCGGAGGTGCGCTGAGCCAGGCCTGCTCGAGGGCTGGTAGCGGGGCCAGCAGCTGGCGCAGGGCATCGGGTAGATCAGCCATCGCCAACAGGGCAGCGGCTGGGCCGATGGTGGGTTGGCTGAACAGCAGCCGCAGTTGGGCATCCGGGGCGGCGAGGCAATCCAAGGAATCCAGGGCAGTAGACAGCGCGTTGGCGCTGAGATCCTTGAAGGGGTGCCTCGCTGCGATCCATTCGAACAGGCTGCCGGGCTCAAGGGTGTCAGCGAGGTCTGCAGCCTTGCCGTAGAGCACGCGCGGCTGCTGCAGGGCATCAAGCACCCGCAGCTGACCCTGCAACCGCTCCGCATCGGAGCTGTGCGCGGTGTGAATCACAACGCCGCCTTCCGGTGTGTGCTGTAACGGATCCAGTGCCCAGAGCAACGAACGGGCCTCTAGGATCAGCACACGGTCATGTCGCCGCCAGGTTGCGCCTTCCCAGAGGCGGCTGCGCAGAGCATCGAGCCGCTCGCCTTTGCTTCCCAGTTGGCGTTGCAGCCAGCGTTCAAGAGCTGGATCCTCCGGGCTGCTGCTGAGCACCTCCCCGAGTTCGGCCTCGTGTTCCGCCGCCGCCGCCAGCTGGGCCGCGCGCCGTTGCTGCAGCAGCTGGCGCCGTTGTCCCTCCCAGCCCAACTGGCCTGGCTGCCAGAACACCTGGCCCTGCAGCGTTGATGGCAGGTATTGCTGGGCCACCCAGTGTTCGGCGTAGGCGTGGGGGTAGCGGTAGCCCACCCCATCGCCGAAGGCCTTGCCATCGCGGTTGGCATCGCGCAGGTGAGCGGGCACCTCCTGGCGGCTGCTCGCCTTCAAGCTTTTGAGCGCATCAAAGAACCCGAGCAGGCTGTTGCTCTTGTCGGTGCTGGCGAGATACAGCGCCGCCTGGGCCAGGGGATAGAGCCCCTCTGGTAGCCCCACCCGTTCAAAGGCCGCGGCACAGGCCTCCACCACCACCATCGCCTGGGGGTCGGCGAGGCCGATGTCTTCCCCGGCGGAGATCAGCATGCGCCGAAAAATGAAGCGCGGGTTTTCGCCGGCCTCCACCATGCGGGCCAGCCAGAACAGGGCGGCATCGGGATCGCTGCCCCGCAGCGATTTGATGAAGGCGCTGATCGTGTCGAAGTGGGCGTCGCCCTGCTTGTCGTAGAGCACAGCCCGCTGCTGGATCGACTCCTCGGCGATGGCCAGATCGATGGCGATCACACCGTTGCCATCGGGCTCGCTCGTCTCCACGGCCAGCTCGAGGGCATTCAGCAGGCTGCGGGCATCGCCGCCGGCCACATCCACCAGATGCTCGGCGGCTTCAGCGCTGATCCGCACCGAGCGGTTGCCATAGCCATGGTCCGGATCCCGCAGGGCGCGTTGCAGCAGCTGATGCAGATGGCGCGGTTGCAGCGGTTGCAGGCGGAACAGGCGTGAGCGGCTCACCAGTGCCTTGTTCACCTCGAAGAACGGGTTTTCGGTGGTGGCCCCGATCAACGTCACTGTGCCGTTTTCCACCCAGGGAAGCAGTGCGTCTTGCTGAGCGCTGTTGAAGCGATGCACCTCATCGATGAACAGCAGGCTGCGCAGGCCGTGCTGCTCAAGACGCCGCCGTGCCTCATCTACCTCGGCGCGCAGGTCTTTCACGCCTGCCAGCACCGCGTTCAGGCTGCTGAAGTGGGCGCGGGTGCTGGCGGCGATGATCCGGGCCAGGGTGGTCTTGCCCACACCGGGCGGGCCGTAGAGGATCAGGTTGCCGACGCGATCGGCGGTGATCGCCCGCCGCAGCAACCGTCCCGGCCCGAGGATCTCCTCCTGGCCCTGAAAGTCGTCGATGCTGCGGGGGCGCATCCGGTCGGCGAGCGGGGCCAGGCTCTTGCGCAGCTGCTCGCCGCGATGGCTGAACAGATCGCTCACGCCGTCTTGTGTTTAGTGGCCATCATCCGATGAAAGAACGCCGCAAATCCGGTAGCTTGCGCTCTGCTGTCGATGGACTGTGCGGCGCTACCTGGCTCCACTCCCCCTGATTGCCCTGCTGGTGGGATGCGGTGCAAAGCCCCCTACGCGGCCGCCGCTGGTGGTTCAGGTGGAGGGCATCGGTGACGCCGACTTCAACCCCTCCATCGAGGTGATCAGCGTGTTGAGCTCTACCACGGATGTGGCGCTCCGCCCTGAGACCGATGGACGGGTGGTGAAGATCCTGGTGAGCCAGGGGCAGCAGGTGAAGGCTGGGCAGCCGATCCTGGTGCTCGACAATGTTCAACAGACATCTGCACTTAATGCGAGTCAGGCCGAAGCACGGAAGGATTTCCTCAATGCTGAACGCTACATCTTTCTGAATGAGCAGGGTGCTGTTTCAACCCGGGATCGCGATTTTTATGTGACCCAGGCGATTCAGAGTCGAGACCGAGTCAAGGCTGATGCTGCAACGCTCGGATATAAATACGTCACGGCTCCAATCGATGGAGAGATTGGCGATCTCGATACGGTGAAGATCGGTGATTATGTCAAGCAAGGTCAGGCGATTACCGGAATTGTGGATAACTCCAATCTCTGGACTCTGATGGATGTGCCGGCTACCCAGGCTCTTCGAGTCAAGATGGGGCAGCCCGTTCAGTTGAAGACGCAGACCAACCCTCGGCTTTCTGCGAATGGAAAGGTGGTGTTTATCTCTCCTTACTTCGGTGTTAGTGGCACCGCTTCCTCGCCCAATACGGTGCTGGTGAAAGCGGCGTTCCCGAATCCAAACGGCACTTTGAAGACGGGGCAATATGTGAAAAATAGAATTATTACTGGCAGTAGTCGTCAGTTATCGGTTCCTGTGAATGCGGTGATGATGCAGGCTCAGCAGCCCTTCGTTTACAAAGTCATCACCCTCGCTCAGGCGCTACCCAAGATCAGGGCTTCCACAACGATTCCAGATGCTGAGAAGAAAAAGTTGGAGGCGCTTCCGCCCGCAACCCCGATCGTGGTGCAGACCCCTGTTCAGCTTGGGCAGCTTCAGGGCAATCGCTATCCACTGATCTCAGGCCTTCAGAAGGGTGAGCGCATTGTTGTGAGTAATACTGCGCTCTTGCGCACGGGTCTGCCCGTGAAGATTGGCCCTGCGGCTGCCAACTGAGGATTGATCAGATATGTCACTCTCCGATAATTTCATCAAGCGTCCGGTTCTCACGACCGTTTGCAGCATTTTGATTGTGTTGGTTGGCTTGATTGCCATTCCAACGCTGCCGATTGAAAACCTTCCGAATATCGCCCCGCCGCAGGTTCAGGTCACTGCTACCTATGCCGGAGCAAATTCTCTGGTCACCGAGCAGGCTGTCACCAATGTGCTCGAGCAGCAGATCAATGGTGTGCCTGGTGCGGCTTACATCTCATCGCTGAGTACCAACACGGGCTCCAGCACGGTTAACGTTTTCTTTGACGAAAGCACCGATATCAATATCGACCAGGTGAACGTGCAGAACCGCGTGTCCCTGGCGATGCCGCAGTTGCCCTCCCAGGTGAGCAGCACGGGCGTCTCGGTGTTGCAAACAACCCCATCGATTCTGCTTGCCTACCAAGTGGGTTCGACTGAGGGTCAGTTCGATCGCTCCTACATTAACGGCCTGATCTACGAGCAGCTCTACTACCAGCTTGAACGCATCCCAGGTGTGGCACAGGCCACGTTGTTTGGGGGTAGCAACCCAGCGTTCTGGTTGTTTGTTGACCCCGACAAGCTCACGGCCAACCAGCTCACAGCTGATCAGGTCGTGACGGCAGTCCGCAGCCAGAACTCGGTGGCCATTGGTGGTCTCGTGGGCGGTCCGCCGGCTGGTGGCAACCAGATGTTCACTTACCCCATTCTGGTAGAGGACAACGGCAATTTGGTGTCCGTTGAGCAGCTCAATCAATTGATTGTGGGTAAGTCTCCTGCCGGCAATCTCTTGCGTCTCCAGGATGTTGGCGAAGCGTCCTACGGCTTCAACACCTATTCCACTGCTGGTGTGGATATTGCCAATCACCCTGCAATCACCGTTGGTGTCTACCAGACACCTGAGAGCAATGCTCTACAGGTAAGCGAGGCTGTGGTGGCGCTGATGGATCAGTTCCGCAGTCAGGTGCCGCCTGGGATCACGGTTACGGAGATCTACAACGTTGGTCAGTTCATTGAATCCGCCGTCGACGGTGTGACCGACGCTCTCGGTTTGGCCATCGTGCTGGTGCTGGTGATCTTGTTCTTGTTCCTGCAGGACTGGCGGGCCACGGTGGTGCCGAGCCTGGCCATTCCGATCTCCCTGATTGGAACGTTTGCCTTCATCAAGGCCTTTGGGTTCTCGATCAACCAACTCACCTTGCTGGGGCTGGTGTTGGCGACGGGTCTGGTGGTGGACGACGCCATCGTGGTGATCGAGGCCGTGGCCAAGAACCTAGAGAGCGGGATGCGACCACGGCAGGCGGCGCTGGCCTGCATGGGTGAGTTGATTGGAGCGCTGATTGCCACCTCCTTGGTGTTGATGGCTGTGTTTGTTCCGGTGGCCTTCTATCCAGGTGGTATCGGCATCATCTATCGCCAATTCGCTCTCACGATTGCCTTCGCGATCGCCATCTCCACCTTCAACGCCCTCACCTTCTCTCCGATGATGGCGGGCTTGATTCTCAAAACCGAGAAGCCGCCCAAGCCGAAAGGTTGGACCTGGACTGTGGCAGGCATCGTGGTTGGCCTGGCGTTTGGACGGTTCAGCGCTGCATCGTTCGGGATCGGTGCGTACATCTTTGGTGTGCTGCTCTTCGGTTTTGCAGGCAGCCGTTTGGCATCGATCTTCGATGGTTTCAACGATGCCTTCCATCGTCTGGAGCAGAACTACGCCAAGTTGCTCAGGCTGCTGATCGATCGCCGCCGGCTGATCCTGATGGGCCTGGCCAGTGGCATCGTCGTGACCGCGATTGCCTTCAATGCCCTCCCATCAGCATTCATCCCTGAGGAAGATCAGGGTTATGGCCTCGGCATTTACCAGCTTCAGAACGGTGCCTCCCTGTCGCAAACGCAGAAGGTGGGTGCGCAAATCGCCCAGGTTTTGAATGAGGAAGATGACATCGTTGCCGGCTGTGTGATCAGTGGTGCCGGCTTCAATGGCAATAGTCCCGATCAGGGCGTGTTCTTCTTCGGCCTTAAGCCCCTGGACGAGCGCTCGGGAGCCGACAACAAGACCCCTGCCATCGTTGCCAGGCTGAACCAGAAACTCTCCAAATTGGACACCGGCCTTGCGGTGGCAGCTCAACCGCCGGCGATTCCCGGTTTTTCAGCCCAGGGTGGCTTCTATTTCCAGTTCAACGATCTCAGCAACGGCGCCTACACCTTCACGCAGCTCAACGACTTGGCTGGGCAGCTGGTGAATGCAGGCCAGGCCAGTGGTCAGTTCTCCACCCTCTACACGCAGTTTGTGCCCAGTGCACCGGCCTTCGGGCTCAAGATTGATCGCTCGATCCTGGGTGCTCTGAACGTTGATTTTCAGCAGGCGATGCAAACCATCGCTGTGCTCGCGGGTGGCAACTATTCAGGCCTCACCTATGAGAGCGGTCAGGTGCGCAACATCTACGTCCAGTCGCAACCGGATCAGCGCAGCAACCTTGACGACGTTCTCAGTTACTACGTCCGCAACCGCGACGGCAAGATGGTTCAGGTGTCGGAGTTCGCTGAAGCGGATCTCACCAGCGCACCACCGGTGATCAGCCATTACAACCTCTACCGCACGGTTCTGGTGCAGGGGGCTGAGGCGATCGGAAAGAGTTCTGGACAGGCGCTCACGGCGATTCAGAACATCTTCAATAGCCTCGATTTCAACAACATTGGCTATGCCTTCACTGGCATCGCTGCCCTGCAGCTGTCTGCTGGCAGTGCGAGCGTGCTGGTGTTCGCCTTGGGCATCCTGATCGTGTATCTGGTGCTCTCGGCGCAGTATGAGAGCTATGTGACGCCGGTGATCATCCTGATGACCGTGCCCCTGGCCATGCTCGGCGCCCTGGTGTTTCTGGCGATCCGCTCGATCGATCTCAACATCTATGCCCAGGTGGGTCTGGTGACGTTGATTGGTCTGGCGGCCAAGAACGGCATCCTGATTGTGGAGGTGGCCGAGCAGCATCTGGAGGCCGGGATGAGCGTCCCGGAAGCAGCGATGGCGGCTGCGGAATCACGGATGCGCCCGATCCTGATGACGGCGATTGCATCGCTGGCCGGCTTCCTGCCTCTGGTGGTGGCCACCACGGCTGGAGCCAATAGTCAACAGTCGCTGGGAACAGTGATCTTCGGTGGCCTGTTGGTGGCCACGGTGCTCTCACTCGGTGTAGTGCCACCGTTCTATGTGGCGATCAAGAACCTCGAGGAGCGCTGGTTTGGTGAGGGTGGTGGCCGCGATGCTGATTCCAGCAGCCCTGCAACGCCAACCGTCTCCGGCCCCAATTGATGACGTCCGATCGTCGACAGAGCAAGCCCCGTGGCTTTGGCTTGTTCTCACGGATTGTTTATGTGCACCAGGTGGTCTTGCTGGCCATCTTCGTTGATGGGCTGCGGGTGTATCCAGCCCTTGGCATTACTGAGCTGGTGCTGCCGCACTCTCTCGGAATTGTTCTGTCGATTGCCGTTCTGATCGCGATGTTTGGCGTGGCGACCCGGAAGTCGCTGAACGCTCTGCACTGGTTGCGGCTGATCTTATGGGTCGGCGTGGTCAAGATCCTGGTGATCCAGCTTTGGCTGCTGGCTCAAGGGCAAATCGAGGTGGCGTCCTACATCCGCACCATGTTCATCAACGAGCTGGTTGCCATCCCGCTTGCCATTTATTGGACGCGGCCCGTTCACGTCAGCTATCTGGCGTCGCTTCAGCGTTCCTGAGGCCTCTGGGTTGCAAGCAAAAACCAATAGTCGTATTGCCTCGTGCCTGACTGACTTTCCTTGCATGATCTGTGCATAAAGATTAGTCGTCACAGTGGGCATGAGCGCAAGCAGGCTTAGATCCGGAACTGGATCTGTTCAAGCATCGTGCTGCAGCCGGTCACGACAAGCTGGATGCCGATCGCCAGAGTGAACAGGCCCATGACCTTGATCAACACCGTCATGCCTACATGGGAGGAGCATGGTGAGCCGGGCCGCGAATAGGAACATCAGCGCAATGATCAAGGCCATCACCAGGATCGCTGCCAAGAGCTCGGCTCGGTGATCGAAGCTGCTTGCGCTGTTGGCATACACCGTGATCGTCGATATCGTGCCTGCACCGGTCGTGAGCGGCAGCGAAATCGGCACGATCGCCGACTAGGTCATCTGGCCCATGTCCATGTGGCTGGTGTCGTAGCTTTTCTCGTGGGAGTCGCCCGGATCTTGCGCATTCAACATGTTGAGACCGCTTGCCCAAAGCAACAGGCCGCCCGCGATCTGAAAGGCGCTCACGCCGATGCCAAAGAACTGCAGCACCGCAGTGACCAGAAAGTAGGCCCCCAGCATGACCATCAGACTGGACAAGGTGGCCACCCCGATGACGCGGCGTCGGCGTACCTGACGTGTCGGCGCATCCTGGCTCAGGCTGAGAAAGGGCCCGATCGCAGGGCAGTTGTTCGCCACGGCGGATAACCCCAGCAGGTAGTGCTGAAAGGTATTCGGCAGTAGCAGATCGGAGTTCAGGCCCATTGGGGTGCAAGATCTGTCATCACCAACCCAGGGCCACCCCATCGAGGCGATGGTCAACTCCGCTTTCCAGGCAAGGCCCGATGCCGTTCTCACCGCGGTGGACCCGCACCATCTGTGCAGCACCGGTCCAAGCAAAATCCTGGCCCAGCTGATGGCCCCGGGCTTCCAGATCCTGCCGAACCGATTCCGGGAATGCATCTTCCAAGAGCACAACATCGTTGGTCATCAGCACCCGGAAGCGTGGGGCATCCAATGCCTGCTGCGGATTCATGCCCAGATCCAACACATTCACGAGGCTTTGTAGCTGCCCTTGTGGATGGTTGTTTCCACCAACGCATCCCAGAAGAAACTCTGGTTGGCCGTGCCGCAATACGAGCCCAGGAAGAATGCTGTGACGTGGTCGTCGCCCTGGTGCCACTGCATTGGGATGTCCGGCCTGGGTGCAGAACGCTGAGGCGCGGTTGTTGAGGATCACACCGGTGTCGCCGGCCATCAAGGCAGAGCCGAACAAGCCGTAGATGCTGGTCATCAGCGACACCATGTTGCCGTCGGAATCCACGGTGCATAGGTATGTGGTGTCGCCTGAGCATCCACCCACTGCACGCCCCAGTGGCAGAGCTTTGGGGTTGATGCGGTTGCGAGCCTCGGCCAGCCCCTCAGGCAATAGCGCCTGGCGCACCTGATTGAGCATCGCTTCGGTGGGTTCCCCCACATGGTCGATCGCAAAGGCAAAGGCAATCCTCAGGGCTTCGATTTCATGGTGCAGACGCTCAGCGGGATCCATGGCAGCCAGATTGAAGCCATCAACGATGCCGAGCGCCTGCAGCGCCACAACCCCTTGCGAATTGGGAGGCAAGCCCAGAACCTCATAGCCGCGATAGGGCACCGACAACGGCTCCACCCATTGAGGCTGAACGGCTGCCAGCTCATCGCAGCGCGTGGGCACACCCAGATCGCTCAGGGTCTGCGTGATCGCTTCAGCCACTGCTCCTGTGTAGAAGCCATCACGACCTTCAATAGCGACCCGCTCGAGGGTGTCTGCCAATTGAGGGAAGGATCGCAATTCGCCTGGCTTGGGTGCGCGGCCACCGGGATACAGGGTTGCCAGAAAATCGGCAGAGGCCGACCCTTGCATCATGGGCCCCCCGCCCTGCCAACACCCTGCGATCGATTCGCCGACGGGGTAGCCCTCGCGGGCGTAGCGAATCGCGGGCTGCCATAACTGCTCCAGAGAGCGCGAGCCAAAGCGATCGAGCAAAGCTGTCCAGCCGGAAATCGCCCCTGGCAAGGTCACGGCCTGGGCGCCATGGTCCGGTATAAATGGGGCCGTTCCCATGCGTTCGAGCGAGGCCCCAGAAGGTGCAGGGCCACTGCCATTGAGCCCGTAGACCCGTTGCTCAGCTTCCGACCAGGCCAGGATCATGGTGTCGCCGCCGAGGCCATTGAACATGGGTTCGACGACAGCCATCAACCCGGCCATCGCCACAGCCGCATCGAAGGCGTTGCCCCCATCCCGCAGCACAGACAGTCCTACCTGGGTCACCAGTGGTGAACTTGAGGAGGCCACACAATCCCGCGTGAACACCGGAGAACGCTGGTCGAGGAATCCCATCGGGTTCTGAGTTGTTGCTGCAGTCATCACTGGGTTGCGCCTAGCTCATCAAAGCGCTACTCAGGTGTTCGTTCCAGCCTTCCCCACGCATCCTTGAACCGATTGCTTCACTGAGGGCGCTCACGAGGAGCAGGGGCCCCAAGAGTTGAGGATCCCCCTGAAGCGTGAACACAAACAGCGCGCAAAAAAGCGGTGTTCCGTTCGCAGCGGCAAATAACGCCGTGGCCCCGATTGCGCCAAGCTGAGCCAGAGCTGCTGGCGGAAGATCCGCGACGGCTGGGAGGCATCGCAGCAGCCCTGGGATCAAGGAGCCGAGGGTCATCACGTCGTGCATCAGACCACCGGGTGCGCCGGCTGCAATGCTCAACAACGAAGCGAGCCAGCGCCACAGCAGGGTCTGTGGGGGGCCTCCGCTTGAGCCCTGCAGGGCAGCGGCGAGGGACAGGCTGCCATCGTTGAGGCTGAGCCCGCCACTGAGCAAGGCCAACAGACTCAGGAGCGAGGCGATGCACAGAATGGCGATGCTGCGATGCCGCTTCAGACCCTGCTGCATCAGAGCAGTGAAGGGGATCAGTATTCGCACGAATGCCGCGCCAAGAGCGGCACCGATCGCGGTGACCAGCACCGCCCAGGGCCACAGCATCGGCTCGATGGGGCCGAGCTGGAGTCCAGGCAGCCGACCCGGTTGACCAAGGCCTGTGTTGATGAGAGCACCGACGGCGGCGATCAGCAGCGTGGGAACCATCAAGGGGAGGCCGGAGCGACGTCCCAGTTCCTCCAGCCCGTAGGCGACGCCCAGCAGCGGGGAGCGGAAGGCCGCACCTAAGCCAGCAGCCCCACCGATCACGCCAACCAGCGGCAACGGCATCGATGCAAGCGGCGTGAACTGAGGCCATCGCCGCCTGATGGCCAGGAGTGCGCCTGCGCCCAGTGACGCGGAGGGCGATTCAACGCCGACGCTCAGGCCGCCCAGATGGGTGAGAAGCACCAGGGGCAGCCGGCTCAGCTGTGTGCGCAGGCTGAGTTTGTCCAACCACTCTGTTTCACGTTCTGTTCTTAATGCTTCATGGCTGCGGTCCAGGGCGATCAGGGGTGCGACACCGCCGCCGCGGCCAGCAGCCAGCGGACCCCAACTGAGGCTTAGCAGGGCTGTTGTGAACGTGAACACAACGAGCGCGCCATAGGTCTGCATCGAGCTCGGTGTCGCCAGCCCAAGACCGTCCAGTGGCCAGAGGTGGCGTTGCAACTTGAAACCCATCTCGGAAATGGCCTGATACGGCCACTCCGCAAACCCGATCAATAAGCCCAGAGCCAACATCCATGGCAGTGCATGTCGGTTCAAGGGTTGCCAGAAAATCTGCGGCTGATTCTGCCTGAACTCTGGCTGGCTAGGTTGGGGCTGCGGAGCCCGCCCATCAAACGCAGGCCTTCTGCAATCCAGGGGTGCTGAACCCTTGCTCGGCAAACGTGATCAGTTGTTCGCCGGTTGTAAGCTGAACGCCCTGATTCAGGTCTCTTGCGAATGGTGACACGTGTGTTGCGTCGCAATTGGGAGGTGCTGTTGTTGTTGGTGATTGGCCTGTTTCAATATGCCTCCGGACAGGTTCTCGAATTCACTCAGAGTAGTAGTAAGGATTATGTTTTGATTGCAGATATGGTGGCGGTGCTTGGGCGATTTCATCAATATATTGTCCCTCTGCTTTCGCCGCTGTGGCTGATTGTTCTTGCCTATTGCGCCGCGGTTCCGCTGGGTGGGCGCCTACGGCGTTCCCTGCTTGATGCCTTGGCCGTGTTTGCCATGCTCAAGGTTGGGTTGCTATTTTTATTGCTCAATCTATTGATTTTGTTCCCGCCCCAAGATCGTGTCCTGCCGATCCTGCAGTTATTGCTCTTCCTCCCGTCTCTGCTCCTGGTATGGGGTTGGATTTACTGGCGCATGGATTCCAATGCAGTTGCCACGACTGGTCAGCGCGTTTTTCTCTTCAGAATGTCGGCTGACATCGCTCCGGGGCCATTTGATTATATTCTCGCTTCTCTGACGTCGCTGATCTCGACTACCTTGGGTGGATTCGCGGGTGAAACGCGTGCGGCCCGTACCCTGATTTTTCTCCATGGTTTCATGATGTGGGATGTCATGGGATTGACTTTATCTCGCGCTATCGCACTTGCTTCTCTGTGATTGTGCTGGCCTATTCTAATGATGGCCGTGGTAATGCCGACTCTGCTCAAGTAGAGCCGGCCAGGGTTGAGGCTAACTTTTTGCAGGGTCCACGCTGATCTTTGAGAACACTCCGTGGGTCTGATCATCCCAATGGGCCTTCCTTCTGGTGCTTGAAGCTGATGATGTTTACGTGATAACCGTCGGGCGATCCATGCCGGTGCGGGTTTTGATCTCCGCCAGCTGATCGATGGCGCTGATCAGGCCGCCCAGCGCAGCCTGGGGATCCTGATGGAGATCGCCACTGGGGGGCACGTAGCTCTCCAGATACACGCGCAGCGTGGCTCCCTGGGTGCCGGTGCCTGAGAGCCTGAGCACCACCCGGCTGCCATCGTCGAGCAGTAGGCGCAGGCCTTGGCCGCTGGTGAGGGAGCCATCCACCGGATCGGTGTAGGCGAAATCGTCGGCCGTGGCGATCGTGCGGCCGGCGAAGCTCTGGCCCACCAGGGAGGGCAGCATCGCCTTCATGCGGTCATAGAGGCCGTGGGCGGCGTCGCTGGCGATGGCTTCGTAGTCGTGGCGGGAGTAGTAGTGGCGGCCGAAACGGCTCCAGTGCTCCGCCATGATCTGCGCCACCGGTTCGCGGCGCTTGGCCAGGATGTTGAGCCAGAACAGCACCGCCCACAAGCCATCCTTTTCGCGGATGTGGTTGCTGCCGGTGCCGAAGCTCTCTTCGCCGCAGAGGGTGATGCGGCCGGCATCGAGCAGGTTGCCGAAGAACTTCCAGCCGGTGGGCGTTTCAAAGCAGGGAATGCCGAGCTGCTTGGCCACCACATCGGTGGCGGCGCTGGTGGGCATCGAGCGCGCCACACCGGAGAGCCCAGCGGCGTAGCCGGGCACCAAGGTGGCGTTGGCGGTGAGCACCGCCAGGCTGTCGCTGGGGTTCACGAAGCAGCGGGTGCCCAGGATCATGTTGCGGTCGCCATCGCCGTCGCAGGCGGCGCCGAAGCGGTAGGAGTCGCTGCCCAGCAGCAGCTCCGCCAGTTCATGGGCGTAGGTGAGGTTGGGGTCGGGGTGGCCGCCGCCGAAATCCTCGAGTGGCTCAGCGTTGCGCACACTGCCGGCCGGTGCTCCGAGTAGGCCCTCCAGCAGCCGCTTGGCGTAGGGGCCGGTTACGGCATGCATCGCATCAAAGGCGATCGGGAAGTCGCTCTTGAGCAGATCGCGGATCGCGTCGAAGTCGAACAGCTGTTGCATCAGGGCGACGTAGTCGTCGACCCCATCGATCACCTCGAGCTGCAGCTTGCCGATGCTCTGCTGGCCGGGGACGTTGAGATCGAGGGCGATGTCGTCGTGGATCCGGTAGCCATCGAGCTGCTGCGTGCAGGCATAGATGGCATCGGTGAGCGATTCCGGCGCCGGCCCGCCGTTGGCGCCGTTCACCTTCACGCCGAAGTCGCCGGCAGGGCCGCCAGGGTTGTGGCTGGCCGAGAGGATGATGCCGGCGGTGGCCTGGCTCTTGCGGATCAGGTTGGAGGCCGCCGGGGTGGAGAGGATGCCGCCGGTGGTGGTGATGATCCGGGCAACGCCGTGGGCTGCGGCCATGCGCGCAATGACGCTGATGGCGCGGCGGTTGCCGTAGCGCCCATCGCCGCCCACCACCAGCGTGCCGCCGGCGATGCCGGGCACGGTGCGCAGGATCGCCTCGATGAAGCTCTCGAGGTAATGGGGCGTTTCAAATTGCCGACTGCTTTTGCGCAGGCCGGAGGTGCCTGGCTTCTGGTCGAGGAAAGGCTGATCGAGCGGGATCTGCTGCACGCCGCTGGTCATCGGGGGCTGCCGAGGCGGCACCAAGTTAGTCCGCTTCGCTGGTTTCTCCCGCAGCGGGGATCACCCCTCAGCGTTGTCCGCCACCAAGGTTGATCCCACCGCCGGCTGGTTTGGCGGCCGGTGTGTCTGCGGCCTCAGGCTTCTCGGTGCTGCGGCACACCAGCAGCAACCGTTCGGCGGGATCAGTGATCGCTTGCCGCCGGCTGAAGCTGTTGGTGGGGGCTGGCTGCGCTTTGGCCAGCATCTGCCAGACCAGATCCTTGCAATTGGCGGGCAGCCGCGGATGGTCCAGCAAGGGATCACCGAGTTGTTGGGCTCGCTTGCAGCTCTCGCTGCTGTTCTCCCTGGCGCAGGCCAGGGCGGCCAGTTGCACCTGGCGCAGGCTGTCCTGGCTGGGAAAGGGCACATAGGGAGCGCCCCGGCTGGCTTCGGGCAGAACCACAGCAACCAGCAACGCCGCCGTTGAGGCGAGCGCGGCAGCAGCAGAGTGGTGCCAGCCCCGATGAGCAGCCATCACAACCGGATCGGTGAGCCCATCATGCAATGGGTTTGCCTGTCGCGGCGGAGTTGCAGGCATCAGGCGTTGCGCACCCAGATCCGCTCCAGGGTTTGCCTGAACTGATCGGTTTTGGTGCTGTTGGTCATGTTGCGCCGCCGGAAGACTGTGGTGATCTTCCAGAACTTCACCCCGGCGGCAACGGCAAACACAGCCCAGGGCACGAGCATCCAGAGCGGGTTGTGGATCACGGCCGGCTGTTGCTTTGGCTCAGATTATGGGCACTGAGGCCAGACATGGTTGCTGGGTTGCCAGTGGGGCTGGTCCTGGAGCCCTCACTGCGCTGCACCCCACTGCCGCAGCGCCTGCGGTTCTCCAGTAGTTTGCGCTCGAGTGCAGCGTTGATCCCCAGGTCGGCGCCCTTCCACAAGCGATCCATCTCTCGGGTGAAGTGAGCTGCCAGTAGGGGCGAATGGATCAGCAGCAGCACCTCATCGTTTTGATGAGCGGCACTGGGGCTCCAGTTGAAGCTCCCTGTGATCACGGTGCGTCCATCCACGATGGCGAGCTTGTGGTGCAGCTTGTCGCCCCTGGCCAGCCGAGGGATCCCCACGCCTTCGGCCGCTTGCTGGAGCGGTTGGTTGCCGGCTTCGAGTTTGCAGTGGCGATCCGCCAGGGCCACGCCGAGCAAATCGAGCACCTCGGAGAAGGAGCGGCTGGCAAAGCCAGGATCCGCCAGCAGGCGCAGCTGAACGCCTCTGGCCTGCAAGCCTGCGATCACATCCGTGAGGGCCTGGGCTGAAAACACAAACAGCGCCATGTCGACCCGTTGCTGGGCGGCGGCCAGGGTGCTGCCGATCAGATTCAGGCCGTTGTTGGGGTCGCTGGGCCGGTGCGGTGCAAACAGCACCTCCACCGGGGTGGTCCCCACCATCACCCGGGTTGCAGGGCCGGATTGCTTGGCCAGGCCAAAGCGGCTGTCGCTCTGGCCAGCTGGACCATCCCCCCACATGCGACTGAAGTCGTCTGCAAAGAGCTCGGCCAGCTCAGGGCTGTCCAGCCGCAGCAGATGGTTCACGTTGCCGCGTGTGCGGCGATCGGCAGCATCGCCGTGGATGCATGAAGCCGTGAAGTTTGCCGATCCGGTGATCACCAGCTGCCGGTCCACCACGACATATTTCGAGTGCATCAAGCCGCTGCCTTTGCTGCCATCAGCGGTGTCGTCGAGAACAGGAACACCCGCGGCCCGCAGCAGGGCCACGGCATCGCCGCGCTGCTGTTCCTCCAGGCTCACCATGCCGTCGCGGTTGCGATCGGCCAGCTCCATCAGCAGCTGGCGGCGTTGGCGGGCGTGGCCATCAAGCTCAGCCTCGTGCTGCTCACTCCACGGGGTGCTGTAGGTGTTCTCCAGCACCACCTTCACGCTCACGCCCCGGCGGTGTTGCCGCACCAGGGCTTCGGCAATCGCGGGCAGGGAGAGCTCCTGCACCGCCACCAGAATGTCTTCCTCGGCGGCGTCAATCCCCCGCACCAGCATCGCCTCGAGGTTGTCGCCATTGCGGGCTTCGGCGTGGATCGGGCTGGTGTAGTGGCGATCGGCCCTGTGGTTGAAGGCCACCTCAATGCCCGCAGGCAGAGGGAGCTCCGCAGGGCCCGCTCCCACCAGGCGGCCGGCCTGGGAGCCGCAGCCCTGGAGCAGGGCGATGGCCAGCATCACCAGGCTCCAGCCACGCATTGGTTCGCTCACCGCAGACTCCCGGCTTCTGCAGGGAGCATTCCCCTGCTCGGCTGGCTTCAGCCGTGTTCGGGCAATTCAGAGGTACGCAGCATCGCCACAAACCAGAGGCTGCTGATCACCACGGCCGCCAACACCCCGGTGCCAATGCTCACCTTGGCCATCAAAAAACACACCAAGAGCGGCAGTGCCACCGCACCGGTGATCGGAGTGAGGGCAACCAGAGCTTTCATCGCCGCGCCTTTAGAACCATTCGGCTACAGCCTGATCGCTGGGGTTGCTGTTGTCTTCCGGGGTGGTGCGTTCGAAATCGAGCGTGATGTTGCGCTTCTGCTCACCATCGGCAGCCACGGCTTCGATCGCATACACCTGCTGCCCGTCGCGGAAGGGCACCTGAATCCGGAACGTGCCATCGCTGGAGAGGGGTACGTCTTCGCCGCCGATGCTCAATTTGGCTGAGGGATCGGTGGCGCCGTACACGATCAGTTCGGCATCCGCCACCAGCCAGAAGGAGCGTTGGCGCGGGGCTACCACACCAGAACCCGATTCACTGCGGCCGCTCGCCCACAGGCCGGCGCCGGAGGCATTGAGGCCTGCGCCGCTGCTGTCGGCCATCTCGTGGAAGGCTTCCGAGCCCCGACCAAGGCGGCGGGTTCCGGTTGTGGCCGTTTGGTAGAGCCGCTCGTGCAGACCGTTGTCGCTGGTGGGCAGCGTTTGCGGGGTGATGGTGCTGGGGGGTGTGTCGAGCGAGAAGGGCACGAACTGATCCAGGATCTGCTCGCTCGGATGGAGTGCCGGCACGCGGGCCACGGAGGAGAAGGCCAGCGAGATCCAGCCACCACCGCTCACGCGGTAGCCCAGCTCCACGCGGTAGTCGCGATCGCTCAGGGGCACGGGGAGGTACCACTCGGTGGCATGGCTATCCACCGGCACTTCCTGCAGGGTGTGGGGATGGCTGCCGCCGTTGCTCATGCCGGTCACATCGGCCACCCGCAGGCACAGCTGGCTGGCCCCGGCCTTGAAGGCCTGCTGACGATCCTGTTCGCTGATTTCCCAGAACACGTAGGCCCACTGGGGGTCGCGGGGGAGGAACACCACACGGGTGTCATCGCTCTGGCGGCTGGGGGCGTGCTCCTGTTCGAGGCTGGAGAGATCGGCCTGGCGTTCGCCGATGGCACTCACCAGCTCATCTTTGGTCTTGCGGCTGTAGAGCGTCACACCCAGCTCGCTCGCCACCTGGCGCAGTTGGCGCAGGGTCATCCGGGCCAGCGATGACAGGGTCTGACTCACAGGTCCTCCGGATTGTGTTCGGGATCAGTCTGGCCAACTCTCACAGGTCTGCCCTGGTCTGTGATCCCGCAGTCAGCATCCCAAGACCAGCTCCGCCGCCTGGGGCTGCCCACAAAAAAACGGGGGTTTCCCCCCGC
Source organism: Cyanobacteria bacterium M_surface_7_m2_037 (assembly GCA_016882585.1). Classification (GTDB taxonomy): domain Bacteria; phylum Cyanobacteriota; class Cyanobacteriia; order PCC-6307; family Cyanobiaceae; genus Vulcanococcus. The sequence goes on along the minus strand of VGPP01000001.1, from coordinate 15,671 downwards.
TGTCTGAAAGAGCTTGATCGCTGAATGATCAGCGACCGATGCTGCGGTAAGGAACCTTGGCCAGGTAATCGATGTCGGCGCTGCCGGCGGCGCTGGCGCCACGCAGGGCAGGCAGGGTGCGCACCCAGGGCATGTAGTCCTGCGGGAAGCCACCACGGCGCTGCAGGGAGCGCTCGGGCAGCTTGCGGGCGGTGCCGGTGTACACGATCTGGGGGAAGCCCAGGATGCCCCGGTAGTAGGCGTCGTAGCGGGGGCTGGTGATGTTGAAGGGGGTCTCGCCCAGGTCGCGGCTGCCTACCACGCGGTTGCGGTGGTAAGGCACGGTGTCGTAACCGAAGGCGTTCAGATACTCCTCGCTGTCGAGGATGTCGTCGACCATGCCCTTCACGCCGCGGGTCATCAGCACCGCCGACCAGGCGATCTCCTCAGACTTGCCGTGGGTCTTGCGGCCCAGCAGCTTCTCCACCAGGTGGCGAGCCACCTTGTAGTTGCTGTTGAGGGTGTAGAAGCTGCGGTTGAAAGTGTCCGACAGGCACAGCGAGCGAATGAAATCGCGCACTGTGATCTGGCCGTTGTGCAGCTGCGACTCGAGGGTGCGGTCGCGGTCGACTTTGAAGGCGTGGAAGAAGATCTGGCGGTAAGCCGCTTCGATCACGAAGTTCTGATCTTCGCGATCCATCGCCTTGTCCATGGACGCGGCTTTGGGATCCTCGTCCGAGCCCACGCGAAGGGGATCCACACGCGCGTTCTGCGTTGTGGGCGCGTACTTCAGGAGGGGAAGGGCCACTCGAACTTCGGCATCCGTCTCTGGTGATCGTAGAAGTGCCGTCACGGCTCCACTGATCCGCCTCGGGTAGGGCTCACAGTCCGTAACGTTCGAAACAGCCGGGCCTTACCAGCCCAGCAGTGACAGGGCTGGTTCGCTCGCCGCCGCGCTGTCGGCGGCTGCCGAGGCCGCGGGCCGCTGCTGCTGGCTGTCGTCGCAGCGCGTTTCGATGCAGAACGAGGCGTTGTTGGAGAGGCCCTCCACCGTGCTGCTGCGCACGCGCACATTCGGGCCCTGGAAGGCGAAGCGCTCCCACACGCTCATCGTTTCGTACTCGGTGCTGAGCAGCAGGCCATCGTGCTCGTCCATGCAGAAGCGCGAGCTGGCGGGTGCCTTCTCGGCGTAGCCCAGATCGCGCAGCAGGATCCCCTCCCGGCCGCGCTCGTCGGTGGGGATCAAGCCGATCACGCTTTCGCCCGTGTGGTCTTCACCGGCTTTGTCCCAGGCCATCGAGGCGCTCCAGCGCACCCAGCAGCCGCCCACGAGCCCTGCTGGATCCTGGCCGTGCAGCTGGGCCAGCTCCACGAGGCGTTGATCGTTCGGGGCGAGTTCATCCACCACGATCAGCGAGCCGCCCGCTTCGGCGCGGCGGTGCAGCAGGTGATGCACGCTGCGCTGGGAGCGCCAGCGCCCGCAGCTCAGCTGAAAAAAGCTGAGGGCGTTCTCAAGGGAGAGGCTCACGGCGGCGCGGCGGGTGCAGCGATGATCGCAAGCCGCCACCGCCGGTTGAGGTTGTGCTGATCGGTGCTCTGGCTGCCTTGGCTGCCGCGTTGTGTTGGACGTTGGCCAGCAGCCTCTGGCGGCGCCTGCCCACCTCCCTCAGCGGCGCTGAGCTCAATCTGCTCAAGAACTGGCTGGCACTCGCGATGCTCCTGCCCCTGGTGATGGGGCGCGCCTGGCCGGTTGCCCCCGGCCCCCTGCTCCTGTTGGCACTGAGTGGTGTGCTGGGGATCGCTGTTGGCGACAGTTTGTATTTCGCAGCGCTGCGCCGGCTGGGCACACGCCGCACGCTCACCATTGATGCCGGCGGTCCTGCCGTGGCCTCGCTGGGCGGGATGGTGTGGCTGGCGGAGGTGCCGGAGCCGCTCCACTGGCTCGGCCTGGGCCTGATCACCCTGGCACTGCTGCTGGTGGCGGGGCAGCGCGCTGGTGATGCGGCGGCGGGGCGTCAGCAGCTGCAGGGTGTGCTTCTGGCCCTGGGAGCGCTGCTCTGCGGCAGTGCTGGAGCGTTGGTGTCGCGGGCGGCGCTGCGGGATGGCGCCTTCGATCCGTTGCAGTCGGCCCTGGTGCGGGTGCTGGCGGCGGGTGTGGTGTTGCTGCCTTTGCTTCGGGGTTGGCGAACCAGGGATTGGGGGCCGCGGCCGTCGGCGAGGCGCTGGCCCCTGGGATTGCTCGCCACGTTGCTGGGCACCACGCTGGGGATTGCCCTGCAGCAGCTGGCGTTGCAGCGATTGCCCGGCGGAATGGCGGTGGCGTTGCTAGCCACCGCGCCGCTGATGGCGATCCCGCTCGCTCACCTGGAGGGGGATCAACCGGGGTGGCGGGGGTGGCTGGCGGCTCTGCTCGCTCTGAGCGGCGTCACTGCTCTGGTGGCTTGAGCGTGTTGTCCAGCCGTTGATCGGCCTGGCGCTGCCCCCAGCGCACCAGATCACTGATCTCCAGCGCCAATGGTGGCTTGTGGAACTCCTGCCCAATCGCTTCGAGCTGGACGGCGGCCTTGGCGAGCTGCTCCACCAGCACCGGGATGAAGGTGGGATCCACCGCCAGGTTGGGTTGCTGCTGCGCCCAGGCCATCAAGCCGGCCTGGGCAGGCATGGTGGTGCCACCAGCAGCGGCCTGCTGCAGGCAGCGCAGGCTGTGGGCCAGCAGGCGCAGGTGGTGACGCTCCAACGCCGGGAGCAGCGTGCTCTCCAGTTCTTGAAGGTCGTGCTCGCTCAGCACGGTTGCAGCAGGAACCCGCAGGCGTGGCTGCCATCGAGCAGCCAGTGCACCCGCTCCACGGCGCAGTCGGGGAAGGTGTGGCGAATCAGTTGGAGTTCCTGATCGCACACACAGGGGAACTGCTCGGCGATCTTCATCACCGAACAGTGGAATTCGCTGATCACCCAGCCCTCGCCTTTGGGATTGGGCTTGTAGTCGGCCACGTAGCCCTCGCGCCGGCGCAGATCCACCAGCCGCTCAATGCGCTCCTGCAGGCTGCCAGCGCCGATCAGGTGGCGATAGTCGGCGGCTTTTTCAGAGGCCTGGCGCTGGAGCAGCTGATCCACCATCTCGGTGGGCAGGCTGGTGGCCATGGAGCTCAGCAGCCCGAGGGCGAAGTGTTCGCTGCCATTGGGGAACTGGCGGCGGCCAGCGGCCGTGAGCCGCCAGAGGTTGGAGGGCCGTCCTGGCCCTTCCGGTGCGGGGCTGGCCTCCACCAGGCCTTCCTCTTCCAGGGAGCGCAGGTGGCGCCGCATCACCTGCACAGACACGGCCAAGGCTTCCGCCAGTTGCGCCGCGGTGAGCTCACCCTGACGCAACATCAGGGTGAGCGCTGCCTCTCGGGTGGGTGCCTGCGTGGAGGCGCTCATGGCCAACTCTTTACCACCACACCATGCCACGCCCGTTCAGGTGCTGACGAGTGAACGGTGCTGGGGCGACCACACGTCACAATGCAGCGTCACCCCCGGGTGCCGCCCGTGTGCTTTAGGGTCGACTTGCGAAACACCTCGGTTTCGTAACTGCGGTTTCGCGACTGCTGGCCAAGCCCGCACGGGCATCACGCTCCGCCTCGCCTTTGCCCTCATGTCTGAAGCTCCTGCCTCCCAAGCCAGCGACAGCCTTGAGGTGATCCGCAAGTTCGCGGAAACCTACGCCCAGCGCACCGGCACTTATTTCTGCAGCGACCCCAGCGTCACGGCAGTTGTGCTCGAGGGCCTGGCTCGTCATAAAGACGAGCTGGGCGGCGCCCTGTGCCCCTGCCGCCACTACGAAGACAAGGAAGCCGAGGTGTCCCAGGCTTTCTGGAACTGCCCCTGCGTGCCGATGCGTGAGCGCAAGGAGTGCCACTGCATGTTGTTCCTCACCGAAGACAATCCCTTCCGTGGTGAGAAGCAGACGATCACGCTCGAAGAAGTGAAAGCCCACTGCGCCGGTTGATCCTGAATCATGAGCAACGCACAGGCTGTTGGTGATCTGGTGAGCCAGCCGTACAAGTACGGCTTCGTCACCGATATCGAAACCGAAAAGATCGCCAAGGGCCTCAGCGAGGACGTGGTGCGCTTGATCTCCAGCAAGAAGGAGGAGCCTCCCTTCTTGTTGGACTTCCGCCTGCGTGCCTACAAGCAGTGGTTGCAGATGCGCGAGCCCGATTGGGCGGCTCTCGGCTACCCGCCGATTGATTATCAGGACGTGGTGTACTACGCCGCGCCCAAGCAGCAGCAGAAGAAAGCGAGCCTCGATGAGGTTGATCCCAAGCTGCTGGAAACCTTCGACAAGCTTGGGATTCCTCTGAGCGAGCAGAAGCGGCTTTCCAACGTGGCTGTGGATGCTGTGTTCGATAGCGTGTCGATCGCCACGACCTACAAAGAAAAGCTGGCTGAGCACGGAGTGATCTTCTGCTCCATCAGCGAAGCGGTGAAGGAGCACCCCGAACTGATTGAGCGTTATCTCGGCACCGTGGTGCCCAGCAACGACAACTATTTCGCGGCGCTGAATTCCGCTGTCTTCAGTGACGGCTCCTTTGTGTTCATTCCCAAAGCTGTGGAATGCCCGATGGAGCTCTCCACCTATTTCCGCATCAACTCGGGTGACACGGGTCAGTTCGAGCGCACCTTGATCGTTGCCGAAGAGGGTGCTTCGGTGAGTTACCTCGAGGGCTGCACGGCTCCGATGTTTGACACCAACCAGCTCCACGCAGCTGTGGTGGAACTGGTGGCGCTCGATGACGCCTCGATCAAATACTCCACCGTGCAGAACTGGTACGCCGGTGATGAAAACGGCGTGGGTGGCATCTACAACTTCGTGACCAAGCGCGGCCAGTGCCGCGGTGACCGCAGCAAGATCAGCTGGACCCAGGTGGAAACCGGCTCAGCGATCACCTGGAAGTACCCCAGCTGTGTGCTGCAAGGGGCTGATTCGGTGGGTGAGTTTTATTCAGTGGCTCTCACCAACAACAAACAGCAGGCCGATACCGGCACCAAGATGTTTCATGTGGGGCCCCGTAGCCGCTCCACGATCGTGAGCAAAGGCATCAGCGCTGGCCGTTCCGCCAACAGCTATCGCGGTTTGGTGCAGATCGGCCCCAAGGCGGTTGGGGCACGCAATTACAGCCAGTGCGATTCGATGTTGATTGGCGATCAGGCGGCCGCCAACACCTATCCCTATATCCGCTCCCAGCAGCCCCAGGCTTCGGTGGAGCATGAAGCCAGCACCTGCCGCATTTCTGAGGATCAGCTGTTTTACCTCCAGAGCCGCGGCATCGGCTTTGAAGAGGCGGTTTCGATGATGGTGAGCGGCTTCTGCCGCGATGTGTTCAACCAGCTGCCGATGGAGTTTGCCGCTGAAGCCGACAAGCTGCTGGCTCTCAAGCTGGAGGGCTCCGTGGGTTGAGTTCAGCCCCGCTGCCCGCTCGGCGTTGAGACGCCCGCTCCAGTTCTGTTTTTGATTTCGTTCTCGCTCACTCCCACGCCGTGATTCGCCCCGACGCTCCCGTACTGCTTGAGATCCGTGATCTCCATGCCCGGGTGGAGGACAAGGCGATCCTCAAGGGTGTGAACCTCACCATCCGCGCCGGTGAAATCCACGCGGTGATGGGCCGCAATGGCAGTGGCAAAAGCACCCTCTCCAAAGTGCTGGCCGGCCACCCCGCCTACACCGTGACGGGCGGCAGCGTGACCTACCGCGGCGAGAACCTGCTGGAGCTCGATCCCGAGCAGCGCGCCCGCATCGGTGTGTTTCTCGGTTTCCAGTACCCCGTGGAGATTCCTGGGGTGAGCAATCTCGAATTTCTGCGGGTGTCCACCAATGCCCGCCGCGCTGAGAAGGGAGAAGAGGAGCTCGACACCTTCGCCTTTGAAGATCTGGTGCGCGAGCGCCTGAAGGTGGTGCAGATGGATCCGGCCTTCCTCGATCGCTCGGTGAATGAAGGCTTCAGTGGTGGCGAGAAGAAGCGCAACGAGATCCTGCAGATGGCGTTGCTCGAGCCGCTGGTGGCGATCCTCGATGAAACCGATTCCGGCTTGGATATCGATGCGCTGCGCATCGTGGCCGGCGGCGTGAACCAGCTGGCCAATGCCGACAACGCCACGCTGCTGATCACCCACTACCAGCGCCTGCTGGATGCGATCACCCCGGATTACGTGCATGTGATGGCGGCGGGCCGCATCCTGCGCACCGGCGGCAAGGAGCTGGCCCTCGAGCTCGAGCAGCGCGGCTACGACTGGGTGGATCAGGAGCTCGCCGCCCTCGCAGCGGAGGTGGCCTGATGAGCGCAAGCCTCGCAGCACCGGCCGCGGCCAAGGGCGCTTGGCTGGAGGGCTGGTTGGCCCAGCTGCCCGCCGCCTGTGGTGAGCTGGCACCGGTTCAGGAGCGTGGCCGCCAGGCCCTGCGCCAAACCGCCATCCCCTCGGCGCGTCATGAAGATTGGCGCTTCACCGATCTCTCCCTGCTGCAAACGCTGCCGCTTGCTCCGGCCGCGGCGGCAACCGCAGCCTTGCCTGCTCCTGAAGCCGGTGCCTTCCGTCTGCACTGGAACGGTGGCAGCGACCCGCTGGCCGGCCACGCCTTGCCCGCAGGCCTGCAGCGACTGAGCGCTGGAGAAATTGCTCAAGGATTGGGGCACACCCTGGCAGCTGCCGGCTGCCAGCAGCATTGGCCGGTGGAGCTCAATCATGCGGCGGCCGAGCATGTGCTTGCCCTGCGCGTCACCAGCCGCAGCCAGGTGAGCCTGGAGTTGGTGAGCGCTGCAGCGGAAGGCCTGCAGGCGCTGCGCCTGTTGCTGCTGCTGGAGGAGAAAGCGGAGCTGGATCTCTCCCAGTTGGTGGAAGCCCAGGCCGCCGGTTTGCACAGCCTGGTGGTTGAGGTTCACCTGGCCCGCGGGGCTCGCCTCAGCCATGGCCTGGTGGCACTTGGCCAAGCCGATGCTGCGCTCATGGCCAACATGGCGATCGAGCAGGAACCCGAAAGCAACGCTCAGCTCAGCAGCATCACCTCCGGCTGGGGGCTGGCCCGGCTCGAGCCCCGTGCCGTGCAGGTGGATGGAGCAGCCCACACCACCTTGCGGGGCCTGCAGCTGGTGGATGGCCAGCGCATCGCCGATACCCACAGCTTCGTGGAGTTCAAGGGCCCTGAAGGGCAACTGGATCAACTGCATAAAGCGGTAGCTGCCGGCCAAGGCCGCAGCGTGTTCAACGGTGCCGTGCGTGTGCCCCGCGCCGCCCAGCGCACCAATGCGGCCCAGCTCAGCCGCAGCCTGCTGCTCTCCGATCGCGCCAGGATCGACACCAAGCCGGAGCTCGAGATCGTGGCCGACGACGTGAAGTGCGCCCATGGCGCCACGGTGAGCAGCCTGCAGACCGATGAGCTCTTTTATCTGCAGAGCCGCGGCATCGGTGCCGACCAGGCGGCGGGGCTGCTGCAGCGTGCCTTCTGCGAGGAAGTGCTGCGGGACCTGCCTGCAGCGGCGCGCAGCTGGTGTTCGCTCGAGCGTTTGCTGGAGGTTGCCGCATGACCAGCACCCTCTCGGCTCCTCACAGCGCTGCGGTGGAGCCGGCGGCCGATCTGGCGGCTCTCACACGCCCTGATTTCCCGCTGCTGGCGCAGACCGCCTGCCTCGGGCAGCCGTTGATCTATCTCGATCACGCCGCCACCAGCCAGAAGCCTCGCCAGGTGCTTGAGGCGCTTCAGCATTACTACGACCACGACAACGCCAACGTGCACCGCGGCGCGCACCAGCTGAGCGCCCGTGCCACCGAAGGCTTTGAAGGCGCCCGTGCCAAGGCGGCGGCCTTTGTGGGTGCGGCCAACCCCAACGAGATCGTGTTCACCCGCAATGCCAGCGAGGCGATCAACCTCGTGGCCCGCAGCTGGGGTGAGGCCAATCTGCGCCCCGGCGATGAGGTGCTGCTCACCGTGATGGAGCACCACAGCAACCTGGTGCCCTGGCAGCTGCTCGCTGATCGCACCGGCTGCGTGTTGCGCCATGCCGGCCTCACCGAGAGCGGTGAACTCGATCTGAACGACCTGCGCAGCAAGATCAGCGATCGCACCAGGCTGGTGAGCCTGGTGCAGGTGAGCAACACGCTCGGCTGCCTCAACCCGATTGAGGAGGTGGCAGCCCTGGCCCACGCCGCCGGTGCCCTGGTGCTGGTGGATGCCTGCCAGAGCCTGCCCCACCTGCCGGTGAACGTGAAGCAGCTCGGCGCTGATTTCCTGGTGGGCAGCTCCCACAAGCTCTGCGGTCCCACGGGCATGGGCTTCCTCTGGGGCCGCGAGGCCCTGCTTGAGGCGATGCCCCCCTTCCTGGGCGGCGGCGAAATGATCCAGGACGTCTACCTCGATCACAGCACCTGGGCCGGCCTGCCCCACAAGTTCGAAGCCGGTACCCCGGCGATCGGCGAGGCGGTTGGCATGGGCGCCGCCCTCGACTACCTCCAGGCCATCGGATTGGATCGCATCCATGCCTGGGAGCAGCAGCTCACCCGCCAGCTGTTTGATCGCCTCCAGGCCATCGATGGCCTGCGCATCCTCGGCCCCACCCCCGAGCAGCAGCCCGATCGTGCGGCCCTTGCCGCCTTCCATGTGGAAGGTGTCCACGCCAACGACATCGCTGCTCTGCTGGATTCAGCCGGGATCTGCATCCGCAGCGGCCACCACTGCACCCAACCGCTGCATCGCCACTACGGCATCAGCGGTTCCGCTCGCGCCAGCCTCAGCTTCACCACCACTCCCGAGGAGATCGATCGCTTCGCGGAGGAGCTGGCGGGTTCGATCAGCTTCCTGCGCGAGCACAGCTGAGCACTGCCCTCAGCACGGTCGGTCGCCAACGTCAGTCGTTCTGGTTAGGTTGATAGGGCAGCTGGGGGGTGTTGATTGTCGCCAACAATCCTTCGGGATGGCGAGTACCGCCTTTTCTTCTTTTCACGGGAAGAGTCGAGGATTCACGTTCATGTCAGCCACCCTGAGGGTGAAGTGAAGTTCTGGCTGACGCCTTCCGTTCAGCTGGCAAGGACGGTTGGCCTCAGCGATGCCCGTGTGAGAGTGGCCCAGCGTTTGGTCGAAGCCCACTATCAGGAGATTGTTGATGCCTGGAACCGTCACTTCGGCAGTTGAAGTCACCAATGTGTCGAAGCATTGCCTGTGGATCCTTCTGGATGGCGAAGAGCTGGCTCTCTCCTACGCGGATTTCCCTTGGTTTAAGGAGGGAACAATTGATCAGGTTCTAAATGTCACCAGGCCTTCCGCAGATCATCTCTATTGGCCTGATCTTGATATTGATCTTTCCCTCGCTTCGATCCGCCGTCCTGAAGACTTTCCGCTTCGCTTTGATCCTTGACGCTCAAGCCGGCGTCAGCACTGCCATCGCTTCGGCCCGGTGCGCGCCGCTCCAGGCCCAGCGCCAGTGCCATCCGGAGGCCTCGGCTGTGGCTTCAATCGCACCGCGCTCAGCCGGATTGTCGTAGGCGGTCAGGTGCTGGCTCACGTGTTCGCGTTGTTCGGGAGAGAGCTGCGGCCAACCCGCGGCGATGCGCTGCAGGTAGCGCTGCACATAAGCGTCTCTGCTTTCGCCGGCGTCGCGGAACACATCCACCCAAATGAACAGGCCCCCCGGGGCGATCCGGCTGCGCAGGCTCCCGAGCAGCGTGTGTTTCTCGCTGTCGCTGAGGTGATGGATGGCGAAGGCGGAGTGAAGGATGTCGACTGGTTCATCGCCGTTGCCTGACGCCTCGTTTGCCCAGCGCAGCAGATCGCCTTCGATCCACTGGCATGGGTATGGCACCTCTCCCAGTGATCGCTGCGCCAGGGGCAACACTTGGGCGGTGAGATCCAGGCCGGTGTAGGCCCCTAGGGGCAGGTGGCGCAGCAGCGGAGCCAGCAAGGCCAGATCGCCGCAGCCCAGATCCACCATCCGCGGGGCTGCAGCGCCCGCTTCACGTGCTGCGAGCCAGCTCTCCAGGGCCGCAGCAGTGGCGGCGGCTACGGCCTGATGCTCCATCAGATCGTGTTCCACCACGGCCCGGTAGGAGGCCCACTGCTGCGCAAAGAAATCCATGCAGCCCATTCTTGTGCAGGGCTGCGCTCAGGCTGGTTCGTCCCAAAGCGCAGTTCGGTTGTAGGGGCCGCCGGGCAGTTCCCAGAAGCTGCCGTCCACGAAGCGATGGCCTCGCTCGAGATGGGCGATCTGCTGCAGGTCCTCGGGGCTGAGCTGCAGTTGGCTGGCGGCCAGGTTGCTGGCCAGGCGATCCCGCCGCACCGATTTGGGAATCACGGCCGTGCCGGTGGCGATCCCCCAGGCCAGCAGCACCTGAGCTGGCGTGGCGCCATGGGTTGTGGCGATGGCCGTGATGGTGGGATCGGCCAGCAGCGGCGCCTGGTCCGGTCCACTGGGGGAGCCCAGAGGTGAATAGGCCGTGACGCCGATGCCCTCGTGACGGCAAAACTGCAGCAGTGCGTTCTGCTGCAGCCAGGGATGACGCTCCACCTGGTTCATCGCTGGCCGCACCCGGCTGCTTGGCAGCAGCCCTTTCAGCTTGGTGGCGCTGCAGTTCGAGACGCCGATCTGGCGCACCAGGCCTTCCTCCACCAGCGCTTCCATGGCGCTCCAGGTTTGGCTGAGCGGCAGCTGCTCGAGCGGGATCTGATCGCCGGCTTGCTCCGGCATCAATACGCCATGGCGGTGCACCACCGGCCAATGGATCAGGTAGAGGTCGAGCTGCTCGAGCTGCAGAGCGTTGAGGCTGCGCAGCAGTGCCGGGCGCACATCCTCCGGTGCGTGGCAGTCGTTCCAGAGCTTGGAGGTGATCCATAGCTGATCGCGCTGCACCACCCCATCGCGGAAGGCGCCCGCCAGGGCCTGGCCGATTTCGGTTTCGTTGCCGTAGATCGAGGCGCAGTCGATGTGGCGGTAGCCCAGCTCCAGGGCGGCGCGCACGGCCTCGCCCACCTCGCCGGGGCTGGATTTCCAGGTGCCGAGGCCCAGGGCGGGCGGGCTGAGCAGCGGGGCCATGCAGCACGGGAATGCGTTGCCTGCAGCCTGGCGCGTTTTCGAGGGCTTGCCTTGCCTCAGCGCTGTTTGCTTTCGATGCAGTGCTGCGCGGCGGCGGCTGCCGCCCGTTCGCCGGCTTCGATGGCGCCTTCGAAATAGCCCGGCCAGCGCGGGGAGGCCTCCGTGCCGGCCCAGAGCACCCGCCCGTGGCTGGCGGGACCGGGCCCGCCTTCGGGGCCGGCGGCCAGGCGCGCGGAGCTGGTCCAGCTGCCGGGGGCGGGAAAGCTGGTGAAGGCACCACCGCTCCAGGTTTCGTTGTTCCAGGCCTGTTCCACCAGCTCCAGCGGTTCGCCGGCGGCTGGCCCCCAGTAGGCCACCAGGTCGCGAAGGATCTGAGTCCGGCGCTCCGACTCCGGCAGGGCCGCCAGGGCCAGGGCCCGTTCGCCGGCCACGAAGCTGGCCAGCACGGCCGGCTGGCCCTCCGGTGGAGCGCTGTCGGCGGTGAGCTCCAGCCAGGGCAGATCGCCGATGCCCAGGCCATTGAGCCCCTGCTCGCGCCAGAAGGGCCGGCTGTAGCGGGCCAGGATCTTGGTCATGCCGCCCATGGCCGTGCGCTGCAGCAGGGCCTGATGGGCGGGCGGCAGGGGTGGATCGAAGCGGATCGCCTGCCGCAGCGGTGGCGGCACGGCCACGATCACCACCTGCGCCTGCAGTGGGCTGAGCCCTTCCGCCCGCACCGTGGCCGCTCTGCTGCTCTGCTCGATCGCCTGCACCGGTGCATTCAGCTGCAGGCAGCCCTGGCTGCTGGCCTCCAGCTCGCGGGCCAGCTGCTGGGCCACCCCGCCGGCGCCGCCGCGCACCAGCCAGGCTTCGGGCGTTTCGGCCTGGGGGGCCACGGCCTGGGTCCAGGCCAGGTGCAGGATCGAGCTTTCCCAGGGTTCAAAGCCGCCTGAGCCCCCCACCCGGCAGAGCCAGTCGAGCGGGAGCCGGGGGAGGGGCAAGGGGCTGTGCTGAGCAGCCCAAGCCGCCACGCTGAGCCGATCGAGCTGTTCCGCGTTGGGTGTGAGCCAGGGCTGCTGCGGGTTGATCTGAGCCACCAGCGCGGCGAAGCTCTGCTGCAGCGCCTGGGTGGCTGCCAGCTCCTCGGGATCCAGCCCCAGGGCGCCGGGTTCAAAGAACAGCAGGCTCTCTTCAAACCGCTCGGCCAGGGGGGTCTGTACCCGCCGCCCTTGCCAGCAGAACACCCCCTCGCCGCCGTAGTGGCTCGGATAGCGGCTCAGCCCAAGCTCCTCCAGCAGCGCCGCGAAGCGGTGGTGCGTGTTGCCGCCCCATTGGCCGCCCAGATCCACCATGGATCCATCGGCCAGGGTGTGGCTCACCATCCGCCCGCCCACCCGGCCTCGCGCTTCCAGCACGCGCACCCGCAGGCCCTGCTGCTGCAACCGCCGTGCCGCGATCAGGCCGGAGAGGCCGGCGCCCACCACCAGCACATCCAGTGCCTCAGCCATGCCGGGAGTGCCCACGCCACTGCTGCAATGCTGATCAGGCCTGTGGGTGTTGTCGATTCAGGCGCGATGAGCACGCCAACCACGAACGAACCCATGTTGTTTCTGGTGGTGCTGGGCGGCCGCACCGCCACCAGCCTGATCGAGCTGCACGATGTGCGCTTCGTGGCCGGATCCACGATCGATGACACGATCCCGGAGCTGCGGCGCCAGTGGTTCGGGAGGTGTGAGGGCCTGCACCTGGACAGCTACATGGCGGTGCGGGCGATCGATGGCTGGGCGGTGAGCCTCGTGCGCGAGGTGCCCGCGCCCCGGCCCGAGCGCCTCTGGTTCGTGAACCTGGGCGCTTACCGCCCCGATTCCCTGGCGGAGCTGCACCGCTTCGGCCTGGTGGTGGCCCGCTCCTCCCAGGCGGCCAAGGCCACCGCCAAGCGGCAGTGGCTGCAGGGGGCGCTGCAGCAGCACAAAGATGATCTCTGCGCGGTGGATGACTGCCTGGCGATCGAGCAGCTGGAGCTGCTGGGCGGTGAGCGCTGGCACGTGCAGCTCGATCCCCATCCCGAGGGATTCAGCCAGCCGCAGGTGCCGGATTGGTTCGGCTACCGCCGGATCGATCGCGCCTGAGCGTTGCGGTTGAGGCCGCCGGCGCGGCCCGCCAGGCTGGCGGGTAGGCGGCTCCAGGCCACGGGTTGGCCGTTGGCTACGGCATAGGTGGTCTCCACAAGGGAGTCGTCTTGCCAGTTGATGTCGAGGGTTGTGTAGGTCTGCTGGGGCGGGATGGCTCCTTGCAGGAGGCGTCTGGGGCCGCTGCCCATGGCCCCCAGATGGATCAGATCGAGCTGGCCGCGGCGGGCGGGGAACCAGGCGTGTTGGTGGCCGCTGATGTACGCCTGCACGCGGCCTTGCTCCAGCAGGCTCTGCACGGCTGCCGCCTGATCGAGCACCTCACCGGCGCGATCGCGGCCTTGGCTCACGCCCACCAGGGGAAGGTGGCCCACCACCAGCCGTAGCCGTGCCTGGCGGGCCTCCGGGTTGGCCAGCTGCTGGCTGGCCCAGCTCAGCTGGCTGGCGGGGATGCGGCCGGAGCTGGCATCCCACACGAGAAAAAACACGTCGTTCTGAACGGCGCTGTAGTGGAAGGGGAAATCGCCCACGTCCACGAAGCGCAGGCCGAGGGCCTGGCGCCGGGGCGTCCAGAAGCGCCGCACCGCGGCGCGATCCGCTTCGAAGCCGGGTGAGCCGTCGTGATTGCCCACGGCCGGCAGAAAGGGTCGGCCGGCCTGACGCACCGGCTGCAGCACCGTGCGGGCAAAGCCCTCCCACATCGCATCGAGCTGGGCGGCGCTGAGGCCTGGTTTCTGGCCGGCCACCATGTCGCCGGCGCACACCACCACTGCCGGTTGCAGGGCCAGCAGTTGCTGAAGGCCCTGGCTCACCTGGGGGATGTAGGTGGTGGAGCCGTAGCTGCTGTTGAGGTCGCTGATCAGGCCGATGCGTAGATCGGGGCGGCGGCTCGGGGCGGCGGCCGATGGTGCCTGCTGCAGGCCCAACAAGCTCAGCCCGCCGCCCGCCGCTCCAGCGGCGGTGAGCTGCAGCAGCTGGCGGCGGCTCAGGGGCATGGGGCGCTGGGGGAACGGGTGCGGTCGACGGGCAGCATGGTGCATTCGGCTGGGCAACGCACCCCATGAAGATCGACGGCATGGCCTGGCGCACCATCTGGCTCGAGCCCGATGGCCGCTCGATCGGGGTGATCGATCAGATCCAGTTGCCGCATCGCTTCACCACCCGCACGCTGCGCAGCTGCGATGAAGCGGCGGAGGCCATCCGCACGATGGTGGTGCGCGGTGCACCGCTGATCGGCGTCACCGGTGCCTATGGCTTGATGCTGGCGCTTCAGGCGAATCCGAGCGATGCAGCCTTGGCCGCAGCGTTTGAGCAGCTCAATGCCACGCGGCCCACGGCGGTGAACCTGCGCTGGGCGCTGGAGCGGGTGCGCGATCGCGTGGCGCCGTTGCCGCCGGAGCAGCGGGCCGAGGCCGCCAAGGCCGAAGCAGCCGCCATCGCCGATGAAGATGTTGCCATGTGCGAGGCCATCGGCGACCACGGCCTTGCGATCTTCCAGCAACTGGCCGCCGCGCGGCCGGCTGAACGCCAAGGGCAGCCGTTCAATGTGCTCACCCACTGCAATGCGGGCTGGCTGGCCACGGTGGACTGGGGTACGGCCCTGGCGCCGATCTACAAGGCCCATCGCGCCGGGCTGGCCATCCATGTGTGGGTGGATGAAACCCGCCCGCGCAACCAGGGCGCTTCGCTCACGGCCTATGAGCTGGGGCGGGAAGGCGTGCCTCACACCGCGATCGTGGACAACGCCGGTGGCCACCTGATGCAGCACGGCCAGGTGGATGCGGTGATCGTGGGCACCGACCGCACCACCCGCCGCGGCGATGTGTGCAACAAGATCGGTACCTACCTCAAGGCCCTCGCCGCCCACGACAACAACGTGCCCTTCTATGTGGCCCTGCCCGCCTCCACCATCGACTGGACCATTGACGACGGTGTGGCCGAGATTCCGATCGAAGCGCGCGATGCCCGGGAGGTGACCCACATCCAGGGGCGCACGGCTGCCGGTGAGCTCGCCGTGGTGCAGCTCACCCCCGATGGCAGCGAAGGCTTCAATCCCGCCTTTGATGTGACCCCGGCCCGGCTGGTGACGGCGCTGATCACCGAACGGGGTGTGGCGCCTGCCAGTGAAGACGGCCTGCGCAACCTCTACGCCTGAACGTGAGCACGATGAGCGAACAGGATCTGCGCGAGCAGCTGGTGACGGTGGCGCGGCGCATGCAGGCCACCGGCATCAACCAGGGCACCTCCGGCAATCTCTCGGCGCGCATCCCCGGCGGGATGCTGATCACCCCCAGCTCACTGCCCTATGAGCTGATGCAGCCCAGCGATCTGGTGGCGCTGGATCTGGCGGGTAAGCCGTTGGTGGCTCCCGAGCCCGGGCGCCTGCAGCGGCGGCCGTCGTCGGAATGGCGGCTGCATGCCGATGTGCTGGCCAATCGGCCGGAGGTGCAGGCGGTGCTGCACTGCCATTCGATTCATGCCACGGCGCTGGCCTGCCATGGCCGCGGCATTCCGCCCTTCCACTACATGATTG